>NZ_LMVM01000039.1 GCF_002287175.1 Methanobacterium bryantii
GTAGCAGTTACAACAAGCATAAGCGGTAATGTACTAACAATAACACCCAAAAGCAGCCTAACTAAAGGAACAACATACGTATTATACGTACATTCAAAAAGCATCACAGACTTATCAGGAAACAAATACGTATACTCAGGAAGCAAAACCTTCAAAACTGTTTCTGCAACAGTATCAGCGTCCAGCACAACAAGTTCTGCACTGCAGCAATACCTGGTGGCCACATCAAACTGCCAGGTAACTAACTCAGCAATTAAAGCAAAAGCTGCAGCGATAACAAAGGGTAAAACTACAACATATGCTAAAGCAGTGGCAATTTATAACTGGGTAAGGAACAACTTAGGTTATTCATTTTATTACAACACCAAATATGGAGCTACAGGTACTCTTTCTAAAATGACAGGGAATTGTTGCGATACAGCCCACCTGTTAGTTGCTCTTGAGAGAGCTGCAGGAATTCCTGCGCGATACGAGCATGTTTATGCTAAATTCTCAAGCGGTAGCTGGTACGGGCACGTTATTGCCCAAGTATACGTGAACGGTAAATGGTACAACGCAGATGGAACCAGTTACAGTAACTCTTTTGGTGTTATAAAAAATTGGAACACTGCAACTGCAAAAGTATACGGCACATATGCTTCACTGCCTTTTTAGGCAAAGTATATGTTTTTTTATTTCTTTTTCGCATTTAAATTTATTTTAAGATTTAAAAGTATTTAAAAGTTAAATTAATAGTTATTAACCAATTTATAATCGTTTATTTTTCTAAAAACTTATTTAAATATAATTAAGTCATTAAATAAATTATTATACAAATATTATGCCTAATATTACGCACATATTCCGTATAAATTACCTTTTAGAGTTAAATAAGTATTTAATAGCGTTTATTAATGATTTTTAAACCAAAATGTTTATATAATCTATAAAATTTAATATTATAGTGCCCAAAAACTTAAAAAAGTTTCTTAAATTTAAGAATCATTATATCCAAATTATTAAATTTTTTATGCATAGTTTTTGGGTTCGGAGGCGGTAAAATTAAGAAAAAATTACTTTTAGCAATTATAATAGTTTCTTGTATAGTGCTGATTAGTATAAATAATATATCTGCCACCAACGCAACAGTAAACTCAACAAGTTATAAAACAACTGCGGATTTAACTGCACCAACCGTTAAAAGCACAGACCCCACAAATAAAGCAACAAACGTAGCAGTCAACAAAGCAATCAAAGTAACATTCAGCGAATCCATCAAAAAAGGAACAGGATGGATAGAATTAAAAACTAGCAGTGGAAAATCAGTAGCAGTTACAACAAGCATCAGCGGCAACACATTAACAATAACACCCAAAAGCAGCCTAACTAAAGGAACAACATACGTATTATACGTACATTCAAAAAGCATCACAGACTTATCAGGAAACAAATACGTATACTCAGGAAGCAAAACCTTCAAAACAGACGGCACAGCACCCACCATAAAAAGTACCAGCCCTACAAATAAAGCAACAAACGTAGCAGTCAACAAAGCAATCAAAGTAACATTCAGCGAATCCATCAAAAAAGGAACAGGATGGATAGAATTAAAAACTAGCAGTGGAAAATCAGTAGCAGTTACAACAAGCATCAGCGGCAACACATTAACAATAACACCCAAAAGCAACCTAACCCCCGGAACTAAGTACACATTACTCATACACTCTGGAACTGTAACAGATTTATCAGGGAATAAATACGTGTATGCCGGAAGCAAAACCTTCAAGACTAAATCGGAAAATATGCAGGCAGTTTGGTTACCATCGTCATATGTGACTTATAATACTTTAAATGTGACCAAATTAACAAAAATGGGCATCACCGATGTATTCGTAAAAGTCAGCCAAACCAATTATAAAAGCGTGCTTACATCTATTTTCAGCAAAGTCTCAGGAACAGGAATAAATATACATGCATGGATCACATGCTTTTATTATAATGGATCCTGGATCAACCCTCAAAAAAATACGACATACGTTAACAGTTTAATCAGTTTCATTTCAAGTGTTACAAAATACAGTGTAAACGGGAAAAATGTAGATGGAATACATCTAGATTATGTAAGATATCCGGGTACTGCTTACAAATATACGGGTGCAACAGCCACAATAACCTCATTTGTTCAAAAAGTCTATAACACAGTGAAAGCAATCGATTCATCAGTCGCAGTTTCAGCAGCACTAATGCCCGAAGGCTCAGTAAATGCTTATTATTATGGTCAAAATTACACTCAACTCTCAAATTACCTCGATTTCTTAGTACCGATGATCTACAAAGGAAATTATGGATACGACAGTTCAACAGGGACTAACAGTAAAGGGTCAAGTGGTACAAATTGGATAGCTTCAAAAGTATCATATATAGTTAGCCAGGCTAATGGAAAGCCAGTTATAGCTGGTCTTCAAACATATCGTTCAGATAATGACGTGACAGCAATATCTGCAAGTGAATTACAAAACGACATAAATGCGGCGATAAGCAATGGTGCATCAGGATATGCATTATTCCGATACGGATTAATAGACGATGACTTATAGATATTTAAAGTTATAATTAGATTTAAATTGTACAATGCATATACTGCCAGTTCTGAAAACGTATTGGAATTGTAACGGATTTAAGTACTACAAAAGTGAAAATATACGATACATATGCCATTTATTATCATAAGTGTATGTATCCCTTTATTTTTTTATAATTTAAGTACAAAAATTGTATTAACTTATATTTAAAGACACTATAATAAAACATTAACATATATTTAGTTGCTTATTTTCCAAAAATAGCTTTAATTATAGATTATTTAGTTAAAATAAAAACACAAACATATAAATCCACACACAATTATTTAATACGGTATAAGCTAGTTTTAAATGAAAAAATACGATTTAATAATGCTCATTTCACATTTTCAAATCAAAAGATTTATATAATCTGTGAAATTGAACATTATACTGTCCAAAAACTTTAAAAGGTTTCTAAATTTTAAGAAAATATGTTCTTATATTATGAGGCCCCATAGGTGTATTTTTTGGATATGGAGGCGGTAAAATTACGAAGCGAATATTATTAACAATGCTAATTGTTTTGAGTTTAGCATTGCTCAGTATAAATAGCATAGCTGCCGCTGCAGAGAATCAAACCGAGAATATAACCAATATCAACGGACAAAATATTACCAACATAACAAATTCCAGCAACACGACAAATGTTCAAAACTCTACTAAGATTACCAATAATTCAAATATAACAAATTCCAGCAACACGACAAATGTTCAAAAGTCTACAGAAGCCGCTGGTGGAAGTTCATACTCAAAAATGAAGGCAGTTTGGTTAAAAGCTGAAGATGTAAGTACGTTAAATGTTAAAACACTTCAAAATTTAGGAATTACTGATGTATTTGTTAAAACCAATTTAATTTCATCCCCGACCTATCAAAGTGTCTTAACCGAGGTTCTACAGAAATTAAAGGGAACCAATATAAGAGTCCATGCATGGATTACATGTTTTATGGATGCCAATGGTAACTGGGTTAATCCAGCAAATGAAACTCAAAGAGTTTTTTTAATTAACAGCATCGCAGATATCGTAAAAAATTATGGTATAGACGGAATTAATCTAGATTATGTTAGATATCCTGGAACAGCTTATAAGTATACTAATGCAACATGGACCATAACATCATTCGTACAACTTGTTCATGATACAGTGAAATCCATCAATTCATCAGTCGCAGTTTCAGCAGATTTAATGCCAGAAGGATCAGTTAACGCATACTACTATGGTCAAGATTACGCTCAACTTGCACAATACCTCGATTTTCTAGTTCCAATGATTTACAAAGGAAATTATGGATATGACAGTTCAACAGGTACAAACAGTAATGGAAAAAATGGTACATCATGGATAGCTTCAACAGTGGCATATATAGTTAGCCAGGCTAATGGAACTCCAGTTATAGCGGGTTTACAGACTTACCGTTCAGACAAGAATGTAACAGCAATACCTGCAAGTGAATTACAAAATGACATAGATGCAGCAATAAACAATGGATCATCAGGATATGCACTATTTAGATATGGATTAATTAACAGTTCTTTTAGTGTTGACACCACAGCACCAACCATAACAAGCACAAATCCCACAAACAAAGCCACCAACATAGCAACCAACAAAACAATTACAGTAACCTTCAATGAACAGATAGTAATGAGTAGCGGTTGGATTGACCTTTATGATAGTAAAGGAAACCTAATACCAATAACAACCACCATTAGCGGAAACACACTAACAATAACACCCAAAAACAAATTAACCGCAGGAACAACATACAGCACAGCCATCCACACAGGAAGCCTAAAAGACCTCTCAGGCAACCAAATAAAACTCTGCGGAAGCACATTCACAACAGCACCAGCAGACACCACAGCACCAACCATAACAAGCACAAATCCCACAAACAAAGCCACCAACATAGCAACCAACAAAACAATTACAGTAACCTTCAATGAACAGATAGTAATGAGTAGCGGTTGGATTGACCTTTATGATAGTAAAGGAAACCTAATACCAATAACAACCACCATTAGCGGAAACACACTAACAATAACACCCAAAAACAAATTAACCGCAGGAACAACATACAGCACAGCCATCCACACAGGAAGCCTAAAAGACCTCTCAGGCAACCAAATAAAACTCTGCGGAAGCACATTCACAACTGATGGTACAACATTTACCACAGCACAGGTCAATACTGCAGCAGCGAGTGTAAAGTCATACATTGAAACCAACAACAAGTTACCTAATTATGTAACAATTGGTTCAAGTCAAATTACAATGCCGCAGTTCCTACAACTGTTAGTTACAGGTTTGCTACAAATCAATAGTGGAACAAATACCGCGATGGTACCTGGGAACATAAAAGCTCCTACAAGCCCAACTGGAAGCTACATGTATGGAAACGTATACAAAACAGAATATCTAAGCATTGCTCAATCAATTAAATCGTACATAAATTCAAATGGAATAGCTCCAAACTACGCGTCAAGCTCACTAGGGAACATTCAGTATGAGTCATTGATTTACAGTTATTCAAAGATACTTAATTACTACAAAACTAATGGTGCATTACCCGCTTATGTTTTAGTAGATTCATCAGTTACCAACACATCAGTACCTTCAGAGCTACAGCAGTACCTTCAAGCAACTACAAACTGTCAGGTGACCAATTCACAAATTCAGGCACTGGCAAAATCAATAACAAGCGGCAAAACTTCCACATACGAAAAAGCAGTGGCAATATTCAACTGGGTAAGGGACAATACAGATTATGTTTTCTATAGTAACAGTCAGCAGGGAGCTGTAACAACATTAAGCAAAAAATCAGGAAACTGTTGCGATCTTACTCACTTACTGATAGCTCTCGAAAGGGCCGCAGGAATACCTGCAAGATATGAGCATGTCAATGCTAAGTTTTCAAGCGGTACATGGTACGGGCACGTCCTCGCCCAAGTATATGTAAATGGTAAATGGTATAGCGCAGATGCCAGCAACAACATCAATACATTCGGCGTTATCAAAAATTGGGACATCACAACTGCGACAATAAAAGGTACATACGCCACACTGCTATTTTAGGCAAAGTACAATTTTTATTTCTTTTTTTCTTTTTTTATGTCTATTGAAAATCTATTTGGAAAGATCTTAAATTTAATTCTGTATCTAATAATGAAACCCCTATAAACTTAAAATAAAAATTCAATTAATATTTAAACTTTTTATGTTTTTAAAACATTTTTAATCATCACTTAACTTTTTTAAAATTTCATTTGTAAATATTAGCAGTTATTTACTATTTATATACATTTTAATTATGTTCAAAATTAAAAAATACGGTTTTAAAAGTTTATTCTCACAGTTTCAAACCAAAAGGTTTATATAATCTGTGAAAACGAAAATTACAGTGTCCATAAAATCTAAAAGGTTTCTAAACTTTAATAAAACAAGTTCTTAAATTATGAACTAGTTTAGACGTATTTTTTGGATATGGAGGCGGTAAAATTACGAAAAAATCATTATTAACAATTTTACTTATTTTAAGTTTAGCAATGCTCAGCATAAACTGCATATCTGCCGCTACAGAAACTGGAAATACAACTAATACCAGTGAACAGAATATAACTTCAAATGTGATAAACTCAAGCAACACAACAATTCAAAAATCTATGGATACTGCCAATACAACAAATTCCAGCAATACAACAATTCAAAAATCTATGGAAGCTGCTGGTGGAACCTCATACTCTAAGGTGAAAGCAGTATGGATACCAAGTGACTATGTGAGCAGTTTAAACGTTACGGCACTGCAAAACTTAGGAATTACAGATGTATTCGTTAAATCTAACTTAATCTCTACTCCATCATATTCAAGTGTCTTAACCTCTATTTTACAAAAATTAAAAGGTACCAATATAAGAGTTCACGCATGGATCACGTGTTTCAAGGATGCAAACGGTGACTGGATTGATCCTGCAAATAAAACTCAACAAGATTTTTTAATTAACAGCATCACAAGTATTGTAAAAAATTACAACGTAAGCGGAATTAACCTGGATTATATAAGATATTCTGGATCAGGGAGCAATACAGCTGGTGAAAGTGGAACAGCAGCAATAACTGCATTCGTGCAACGAGTTTACAATACAGTTAAATCCATCAATTCATCAGTCGCAGTTTCAGCAGACCTGATGCCTGAAGGCTCGGCTAATGCATATTATTATGGCCAAAATTACACTCAACTTGCACAGTATCTCGATTTTCTAGTTCCAATGATCTACAAAGGTAACTACGGATACAACAGTTCAACAGGTACCAGCAGCAGCGGAAAAAATGGTACATCATGGATAGCCTCAACAGTGGCATATATAGTTAGCCAGGCTAATGGAACTCCAGTTATAGCGGGTTTACAGACTTACCGTTCAGACAAGAATGTAACAGCAATACCTGCAAGTGAATTACAAAATGACATAGATGCAGCAATAAACAATGGATCATCAGGATACGCATTATTCAGATATGGGCTGATTAACAGTAGTTTTGGCATGGACAGTACCATACCTACAGTCAAAAGCATCGATCCAGCAAACAACTCAGTAAACGTGCCAATCAACAAAGTAATTAAGGTAACTTTCAGCGAATCAATAAAAAGAGGAACACTATCAATATATGTTAAAAATTCATCTACTGGAAAGTACGTACCCATAACTACTTCAATCAGCGGTAATGTTTTAACAATAACCCTAAACAGCAATTTAACTAAAGGAACGACATACAACATAATCTTAAATGCAGGTAGTATAACTGACCTGGCAGGAAACGCGCTAAAAGCATACACAACTAAATTCACAACTGATGCAACAGCGCCGACTGTCAAAAGTATAGACCCATCAAACAACTCTGCAAACATACCAATCAACAAAACAATCAAAATTACATTCAGCGAACCAGTAAAAGCAGGAACACTATCAATATACCTTAAAAACTTAAAAACAGGAAAATATGTGACAGTAACTAAAAAAATCAGCAGTAATATCCTAACAATAACACCAGCCATCAGTTTAACCAAAGCGACATTATACTATGTAATACTGAATGCAGGAAGTATAACCGACCTGGCAGGAAATTCATTGAAGTCATATACCACTAAATTCACAACCGACAAAACAGCACCAACTATTAAAAGCATAGACCCATCAAACAACTCTGCAAACATAGCAATTAACAAAGTAATTAAGGTCACCTTCAGCGAACCAGTAAAAGCAGGGACACTATCAATAAGGGTTAAAAATCTAAAAACAGGATCATATATTTCAATAGCTAAAAAAATCAGTGGAAACACCCTAACAATAACTCCAACCAGTAATCTAATTAAAGCTACACAATATGCAGTGGTATTGAATGCAGGAAGTATAACCGACCTGGCAGGAAATTCATTGAAGTCATATACCACTAAATTCACAACCGACAAAACAGCACCAACTATTAAAAGCATAGACCCATCAAACAACTCTGCAAACATAGCAATTAACAAAGTAATTAAAGTTACATTCAACGAGCCAGTAAAAACCGGAACACTATCCATAAAACTCAAAAATCTAAAAACAGGAACCTACGTGTCAATAACCAAAACGATCAGCGGGAACACCCTAACAATAAAACCAACTAGCACCCTAACTAAAGCAACACAATATGCAGTGGTATTGAACGCAGGAAGTATAACCGACCTGGCAGGAAATGCAATAAGATCATATACAACCAAATTTACTACTGATTCTACAGCACCAACCGTTAAAAGCATAGACCCATCAAATAACAGTGTAAACGTGCCCCTTGGCAAAGTGATTAATGTTACATTCAGTGAATCAATAAAAGCAGGGACACTTGGAGTAGGGGTTAAAGACCGGACAGGGAAATATATACCCATAACTACCTCAATTAGTGGCAATGTTCTAACAATAACTCCAAAAAGTAATTTAACCAATGGAACACTGTATTATATAGTATTGAACGCAAGTAGTGTAACTGACCTAGCAGGAAACGCATTAAAAGCATATACTACCCAATTCACCACCAATGGAACAATATTTACTATAACACAGATCAATGCTGCAGCAGCAAGCGTCAAATCATACGTTGAATCCAACAACAGGCTGCCAAATTATGTAACAATTGGTACAAGCCAGGTTAAAATGCCCCAGTTCTTACAACTTTTAGTTACAAGTTTACTGCAGATCAACAACAAAACAAATACATTCATGATACCTGGAAGTATAAATGCTCCTGAAAGCCCAACTGGAAGTTATATGTATGGAAATATAGTTTTAACCGAATATTTAAGCATTGCACAGAATATCCGGAATTATATAAATTCAAATAACTGTGCACCTAATTACATGACAAGTTCACTAGGAAATATTCAGTATGAGTCATTGGTTTACATATACTCCAAGATACTCAACTATTACAAAACAAATGGTAACTTACCAAATTATGTTTTAGTAGATTCATCAGTTACAAATACAGCAATACCATCTGAATTACAGCAGTACCTTCAAGCAACAACAAACTGCCAGGTAACCAATTCACAAATTCAAACACTGGCAAAATCATTGACAAGCGGTAAAATTTCTGCATATGACAAAGCAGTGGCAATATTCAACTGGGTAAGGGACAAATTAGGTTATTCGTTCTATTACAACACCAAATATGGTGCTGTCGGCACTTTAAATGCAATGACTGGAAATTGCGTTGATACAGCCCACCTTTTAATCGCTCTTGAAAGGGCTGCAGGGATACCCGCAAGATACGAGCATGTTTATGCTAAGTTCTCAAGTGGTAACTGGTATGGGCACGTTATTGCACAAGTTTGGGTTAACGGCAAATGGTACAATGTAGATGCAACCAGCTACAGTAACACTTTCGGTGTTATTAAAAACTGGAATGCTTCGACAGCTACATACAAAGGCACATATGCTACACTTCCTTTCTAGGCAAAGCATATGCATTTTTTTCTTTTTTATTATTTTTGAATAATTCACTGCTTTTGGAACGTATTTTTTAACAAATGATTTAGCTTGTTGAACTTTGGACTTAGCATAATTTACAAGTTAAATAAAAAAAGTAAATCATCTGTGAGACGATCATTTATAAATATCAGTAAACATAAATTGTCATTAATAATCATTATATAATATAAGAGTTACACTTAAATTTTTATCATTCTCAATTTTAAGTTACTTTGAAAATATTACACACTTAAAATATTCAGATTTCGAAGAGATGGTGTCAGCATGAACGAAAAAACAAAAGAAATAGGATCACGCATATTTGAACTTAGGGATTTATCAGAAATAAGTGCCGAAGAAATGGCGGAATACCTGAAAATTGATGTTGAAAAATACATGGAATACGAAAGTGGGGCTTTAGATATTCCTGCAAGTATTCTGTATGAAATAGCACATAAATTAAGTGTTGATATGGGTCTGCTGCTTACTGGTGAAGAAACCAGAATGCACATTTTCACTGTTACAAGGAAAGGTAAAGGAGCCGCAGTAGAAAGACGTGAACAGTACAAATATGAGAACCTTGCTGAAAAATTTATCCATAAAAAAGCCGAACCATTTATAGTTACTGTTAATCCAAAGGATAAAGAACCTTCCAAAAATTCACATCCAGGGCAGGAACTGGATTACGTTCTTGAGGGAACTCTTAAGTTTTATATCCATAATAATGAACTTATTCTTGAGGAAGGAGATTCAATATTCTTTGATTCATCATATGAACACGCTATGGAAGCTTTAAACGATAAATCAGCTAAATTCCTTGCTATAGTGATGTAAAACCAGTGAAAAGAGGTAAAATTATGTCTTCCTTATTAAACAAATTTGTTCCAAAGAGAGAATTTGAATCTTACGAAGATTTTAAAGAGAATTTTAAGATAGATGTTCCAGATAATTTTAATTTCGCTTATGATGTTGTCGATGAATATGCAGAAAACATTCCAGATAAAATTGCAATGGTATGGTGCAATGATGAAGGTGATGAACAGGTTTTCACCTTTGCAGATATGAAATATTACAGTGATAAAGCCGCTAACTTCTTTAAAAAATGTGGAATTAAAAAAGGCGATACTGTAATGCTTACACTTAAAGCGCGCTATGAATTCTGGTTCTGTATCATTGGCCTTCACAAAATAGGTGCAGTAGTAATTCCTGCAACCCACATGCTAAGAGCTGAAGATATAGTATACAGAATAGAAAGTGCGGGACTTAAGATGGTAGTCTGTATTGCTGAAGACGGCGTTCCAGAATATTTCGATGAAGCAGATACTGAATTAGAGGATACCAAGGTTATAAAAGTTATAGTCGGAGATGAAGATAGAGAAGGATGGTTAAACTTCAGGAAAGAACTTGAAAAAAGCCCTCTTGAATTTAACCGCCCTACAGGTGATGAGAATACAACAAATGAGGATATATCTCTAATTTATTTCTCATCAGGAACTGTAGGCCTCCCCAAAATGGTAAAACATGATTTTACTTACCCTTTAGCCCATATAGTCACTGCAAAATACTGGCAAAATGTAGTGGAAGATGGACTTCATTACACAGTTGCTGATACTGGCTGGGGAAAGGCAGTTTGGGGCCAGTTATATGGGCAGTGGATATCAGGCAGTGCTGTATTTGTATATGATTATGAACGGTTCGATGCTGCACATATGCTGGAAAAAGCATCAAAATATGGCGTTACAACCTACTGTGCTCCACCAACCATTTACAGGTTCATGATAAAGGAAGATATGTCAAAATATGATTTTTCAACCCTTGAATATGCAGTAACAGCAGGAGAACCTTTAAATCCTGAAGTTTACAATAAATTCTATGAATTTACAGGTTTAACCTTAAAAGAAGGTTTTGGTCAAACAGAAACCGTTGTGTCTATCGCTAACTTCCCCTGGATTAAACCAAAACCAGGTTCAATGGGAAAACCATCGCCAATTTATGATATAATGATTGTGGATAAAGAAAATAAACCCGCAGATATTGGTGAAGAGGGAGAAATTGTCATTCGAACGGGTGGTAAAAAGCCAATAGGACTGTTTGGAGGCTACTACCGCAACCTGCAAAAAACAAAGGAAACTTGGTATGATGGATGTTACCACACAGGCGATACTGCATGGATGGATGAAGACGGCTATTTGTGGTTTGTTGGAAGAACAGATGATATAATTAAAAGTTCAGGTTACCGAATTGGCCCATTTGAAGTGGAAAGTGCAGTTATATCACACCCTTCAGTGTTAGAATGTGCCATAACTGGATTCCCTGACCCAGTAAGAGGACAGGTAGTAAAAGCAACGATCGTTCTTACAAAAGATTATGAACCTTCAGAAGAATTAAAAAAAGAGATTCAAAATCATGTTAAAAAGGTAACAGCACCTTATAAATATCCTCGTGTTATTGAATTTGTGGATGAACTCCCCAAAACAATAAGCGGGAAGATAAGAAGGGTTGAAATACGAAACAAAGATCATGAATAATTAGAGTATATAATATTGCTAATTATTTTTTTTTAATTTTAAATTTTAAATCTCTCAAAAAGAGTTTGAGAGTGTTTATTTAAATAATCTAATTAATTTAGAAGGATATATCATGTCTAAATCAAGAAAAGAACCTTACCCTGTAATCAACACTTTAGAATGCAAAGCATGCGAGAGATGTATTTTAGCATGCAGAACAAGTGCTCTAAAGATGAGTGATGAGGTAAATAAAAGAGGATACAGATACGCAGTTTATGAAGGCGAAGGATGTACAGGATGTGGAGATTGTTATTATACATGCCCCGAGCCATTAGCTATTGAAATTCATATTCCAAAGAAAACTGAAAAGAAGGAGGATTAAACATGGCAACTCAACTTATAAAAGGAAACACTGCAATTATAATAGGAGCCATGTATGCAGGCTGTGACTGTTATTTTGGGTACCCAATCACGCCTGCAAGTGAAATTCTTCATGAAGCTTCTAAATATTTCCCAATGGTAGGAAGAAAGTTTGTACAGGCAGAATCAGAAGAAGCCGCCATAAACATGGTTTATGGTGGGGCTGCAGCAGGCCATAGAGTTCTAGGAGCCTCTTCAGGCCCAGGTATGAGCTTAAAACAGGAAGGAATATCATTTTTAGCAGGTGCAGAACTGCCATGTGTTATTGTAGATGTTATGAGAGCAGGTCCTGGACTTGGAAATATCGGACCGGAACAGGGAGATTACAATCAGCTTGTAAAAGGTGGAGGCCACGGTAACTACAAAAACATAGTATTAGCACCAAATTCTGTCCAGGAAATGTGCGATTTTACCATTAAAGCCTTTGAAATTGCAGAAAAATGGAGAAATCCAGTTATTATTATCGCCGATGCAGTTCTCGGCCAGATGGTAGAACCGCTTCAATTCCCAGAAGAATCAGTTGAACCCAAAATTGACACATCATGGGCAGTATGTGGAAATGCTGAAACAAAAAGTAATCTGGTTACCTCAATATTCCTTGATTTTGACCAGTTAGAAGAATTTAACTACAAAATTCAGGAAAAATACCAAAAAATAAAGGAAACAGAGGTTAAATACGAGGAATACATGATGGACGATGCTGAAATAGTCCTCATATCCTATGGAATAAGCAGCAGAATATCAAGATCTGCCGTGGAAGCTGCAAGGAAGGAAGGTATAAAAGCAGGGCTCTTCAGGCCAAAGACTCTGTTCCCATTCCCTGAAAAAGAACTTAAAAAAATCGCCGATTCCAAGAATCCTAAGTTCATATCTGTCGAAATGAGCAACGGGCAGATGCGTGAAGATATTAAAATGGCAATCGAATGCAAAGATGTGGAACTTGTAAACAGGATGGGTGGGAATATAATAGAACCTCGTGATGTTTTAAATAAAATAAGAGAAGTTGCAGGGATTGAAGGAAATTCCAAGAATTTCCTGAACGACAAAAATATTGAAAATATTTTTGGAGGGGAATAAAATGGAAGAAAAAATCATTAAAAAGCCGGAGTCCATCCTCGACACATTTGAGAGAAAAGGGGGCAGTGCACCCACAGCAACACATTACTGTCCAGGCTGCGGCCATGGAATTTTACACAAGCTCATTGGAGAAGCCATAGATGAGCTGGAAATAGAAGATAGAGCTGTACTTATAAGTCCAGTTGGCTGTGCTGTATTTGCTTATTATTATTTTGACTGCGGAAATGTCCAGGTAGCTCACGGAAGAGCTCCTGCTGTTGCAACAGGAATTACAAGGGCAGAAGATAATGCAATTGCAATGCTGTATCAAGGAGATGGAGATTTAGCTTCAATTGGGCTTAACGAAACAATTCAAGCTGCAAACCGTGGGGAAAAAATTGCAGTCTTTTTCGTTAACAACACAGTTTATGGAATGACGGGAGGGCAGATGGCACCTACCACGCTTATTGGAGAAGTTACTGTAACCTGCCCTACTGGAAGAGATCCAAGATTTGCAGGTTACCCTCTCCATATGTGCGAATTACTGGATAACCTCCAGGCACCAGTATTTATTGAAAGGGTTTCACTTTCAGATGTTAAGCACATAAGAAAGGCAAAAATCGCCGTGAAGAAAGCGCTTAGAATACAGAAAGAGAACAAAGGATACGCATTTGTTGAATTCCTCTCACCATGTCCAACAAACCTCAGGCAAGATGCTCTCGGCGCGGAAAAATTCATAAATGAAGAGATGGAAAAAGAGTTCCCGCTTAAAAGATTTAGGGATAAAACAAAAGAAGTAGAACCTCTTTGCAGGGGTAAAAGTGACTTTTCAAAAGGATCACTCGACAAAATCTTTAATATTGGAAGCGAAAGCACAGGAGCTGCCATAAATAACCCTGATTTTGGAGAAAAACGAATTAAAATTGCAGGATTTGGTGGTCAAGGTGTTTTAAGTATGGGTTTAACCCTTGCAGAAGCCGGGATGAAAGCACAGCACTATGTATCATATTACCCTGCCTACGGACCTGAACAGAGGGGAGGATCATCCAACTGTGCGGTAATTATCTCAGGTGAAGTAATAGGTTCTCCTGTAGTTAATGAAGTCGATGTTCTTGTAGCTCTAAATAAACCTTCACTGGAAGAATTCGTAGATGAAGTAAAAGATGGTGGTTTAATTATCTATGATTCCTCAATAGGGTACTTTAAAGCTCCAGGAGGTATTGAATCAATTTCTGTTCCTGCATTTAAGATTGCAAAAGAACATGGCGTTAAAAGAGCAGGCAATACTGTCTTACTCGGGGTTTTAATGGCTCTTGGACATACTGAACTTCCGGAAGAAGTGTTTAAAGACGCCATAAAACATACCTTCTCTAAAAAGCCTAAATTAATCCCAGTTAACCTTGAAATACTTGAAGCTGGGGCAAAATGGGCCAGGGAAAACTTAAGCTGAACTTTTAATATTTTTTCTTTTTATCCTCAAATCCTTTTTTTTGATGCTTACTTTTAAATCCTCAAATTTAAAAGCAGTTTAGATGCCAAAATTTAAGTTAAATTCCAATAAAAAATGAGTGGCTAGGATGAATTTCATTTTTCAATGGATTCCATTAAGGCATAGAAAAACTTTGCTTCCTTAGTTTTATATAATTGATACCATGCTTCCAGAGTTTCAGTTTTCATTATATTTATTCTTTTTAATATTTCATATGAAAACTCTAATGGGGCAATACTACTAGCTGTTATTAAATTGTCGTCTGTAACTGCTGGTTGATTTAAATAGAAATTCTCTCCGGCGTATTCAGGACAAAACATTTTTAAAAATTCTATGTCATTACTGGTATGTTTTCTATTGTTTAATATTCCTTTATTTGCCAGGGCGACTGTAGCTCCGCAAATTGCTGCAATAATTACTTTTTTATCTATAATACCAGAAACAATATCTATTATTTTTTTATTTTCCTCTTCCATCCATGTATCTGCTCCAGGTAAAATAAGTAAATCATCTTCCTTAAACCTGATATTGTCAACACTCTTGTCAGGGACAATTGTAATGCCTCCCATTGTTTTTATGGGTTCTGTAGTATTACCTATTTTTATAAGCTCGACTAGAGGTTTTGTTTTGTCCAAATATCTGCCACTATTCAGTTCAGCGATCAAATAACTGATTTCCCAGTCGGCTAATGTGTTTAATACATATAAATATACTTTCATAAAATCTCCTTAAATATTAATGTTTATAAGTTTATCTTTTTTTAAGTAAAATGAAAGAAACCCCATTATCCCCCACTATAAATAAATAATCATCAGCCATGTAATTATTTAAACATTCATTTCAAGGATTTTTTTCTTATCCTACTCCCGGACTATATGAATAAACCTGTTCAATACATATTTTGCTAATTTTAGTTCTAAATATTATTTACTTGTAAGTTTTAATCTTGAAGGGCTTATTTCCAGAAGAAAGATTAAAAACCATAAACCTAAAAGCATAAAATAGTTATTAAGCTATAATTAAGTTTATAATTTAAAATTAAACATAAATTTTGCTAAATTAAATTTATAATACTAATTCTTTTTTAATAAATTATAATTTTATGTTAAAAGTATTGACTTTTCCGTAAAATCTAAGTAAAATCTCGCCAATAAATTATATTATAAATCTTGAAATTTTTATTATCAGGTGATAAAACATGACTAAATTTGAAGATGTTTCCATAGTCCTATGTGGTGAAGCAGGACAGGGTATCCAAACTGTTGAAGAAATACTAGTGCAGGCCGTTAAACTTGGAGGATATAACGTTTTTTCCTCAAAAGAATACATGTCAAGAATAAGAGGAGGAGAAAACTCCACTGAAATAAGGGTATCCTCAAATAGAGTAATGACTTACGTTAACAGGATAGATATATTGATTGCAATAAGTAGAGGAGCCATAAATCACCTTAAAGATAGAATATCTAATGACACAATCATAATGGGAGATGAGGACACTTTAAAAGATATAAAAATGCCCTCCCTGATAAAAATTCCATTTTTAAAAACTGCTAAGGCTATTGGAGGGCCCATATTTGCAAACATCATTGCTGCAGGTGCGCTTTCAAGAATTTTAAATATTGATTCCCAGATATTTAATGAGTGCATAACTGCCATGTTTGGAAGAAAAGGCGAAAAAATACTTGAAGGCGACCTTAAAGCTGGAGAAGAGGGTTATAAAGTTGGGGAAGACCTTATACAATCTGGAAAGTTCAATATTAACATCAAAAAAGACCCCCAGATACGAGATGAGCTTTTATTAAACGGCACAGAAGTAGTAGGTTTTGGTTGTATTGCAGGGGGCTGTAAATTCATGTCATCATATCCTATGACCCCTTCTACTCCTCTTCAAACTTTCATTGCAGGAAATTCCACAGAATTTGGCATGATTTTTGAACAGGCTGAAGATGAAATAGCTGCAATAAACATGGGATTAGGGGCATCTTATGCCGGTGCAAGATCAGTTGTAGCGACTTCTGGAAGTGGGTTTGCACTCATGAGCGAAGCTGTGGGGTTATCAGGGATGATAGAAACTCCTATAGTTATATACCTTGCCCAGCGCCCAGGCCCTGCAGTTGGACTGCCTACACGAACTGCACAGGAAGATCTTAAACTTGCCCTTTATTCCGCCCCAGGTGAAACTCCAAGGGCAATTTTTGCCCCCGGAAAATTCGAAGATGCATTTTATTTAACACACCATGCATTTAACCTTGCAGACAAACACCAAATCCCTGTTTTTATACTCTCCGACCAGTATTTTGCAGACATATACTACAATTTACCTGACCTTAACCTGGATGAAGTAAAATTCCAGAAATATATCGTTAAAACAGATGAAAACTACAAAAGATATGAAATAACTGAAAATGGAATATCTCCAAGAGGAGTTCCAGGATATGGAGATGGACTTGTAGTCGTTGATTCAGATGAACACGATGAAGAAGGGCACATAACCGAAGACCTCAATCTCAGAAATATAATGGTAGAAAAACGCCTTTATAAAAAGCTTAAAGGAATTGAAGAAGATGTAATTCCTCCAGAACTTATAGGGCCTTCAGATTATGATATTCTGGCCATAGGTTGGGGCTCTACATATGGTGCTATAAAAGAGGCATTAGATAACCTGAAAAATGATAAAACTGCCTTTTTATATTTCAAACAGGTTTATCCACTACACAGGGAAACTAAGAACTATCTTGAAAAAGCCAAAAAAACAATTATTTTTGAAAATAATGCCCAGGGGCAGTTTGCAAATCTCATAAAAATGGAAACTGGCTTTGAAATTGGTGAAAAATCACTGAAATATAATGGAATGCCTTTTTCAGTTGAAGAAGTTATAGAAACCTTAAAAGACATAATGGAGCTGTTATAATGGATCCAAAAGTCTTTGATATCGAAAATGCAGATGTGGCATGGTGTCCGGGTTGTGGGGACTTTTCAATTCTCAGGACATTAAAAATGGCCCTTGCTGAGCTTGAAATCGATTCCAGTGAGCTTGTACTTGTATCTGGAATTGGTCAAGCGGGAAAACTTCCCCATTATCTTAAATCCCACACATATAACAGCCTTCACGGCAGGGCAGCTTCTCCTGCAACTGCAATAAAGGCTGTAAATAAAGGCCTTAAAGTGATAATTACAACCGGTGATGGGGATATGTATGGGGAAGGTGGAAACCATTTCATGCACACAATCCGTCGAAATCCAGATATAACTACTATAGTGCACAACAACATGGTTTACGGTCTGACCAAAGGCCAAGCGTCACCAACCACTCAAAAAGATTTTAAAACACCGCTGCAGGTTGAAGGCGTATCTTTAGAACCTTTTAATCCACTATCTATTGCAATTGGCCTTGATGCATCTTTTGTTGCCAGGACATTTGCAGGAGATATGAATCATATGAAAGAAATCTTTAAAAAAGCAATTGAACACAAAGGATATTCCCTTGTCGATGTATTCCAACCCTGTGTTACATATAACAAAATAAATACATTCAAATGGTTTAAAGAAAATGTGTACTATCTTGATGACTCATATGACCCCCACAATAGGAGTGAAGCCTTCAAAAAAGCCATAGAATATCTTAAATTCCCACTTGGAGTTTTATACATTAATCCAAATAAAACACCTTATGAAGATATTTTAACAGTTTACAATGAAGAAGATACACCCTTATATGAAAGAGATGTTGATATGGAGAAATTAAAGAATCTCATTAGATCAAAAAGGAAAATCTAAAAATTATATTTTTATGAATAAATAAAGAATATTTAACAGAAAAGTTCTGATCAACCGCTCAAAAATCGAAGATTTTTGCCGGGATTGATCAAAAAAATCCGGCAGAATGATAGTTCTGCGGCCCGAAAAATCGAAGCTGACAAAAACAAAGTTTTTGTCGCCCACGAACATGAAATGTTCGGGGCCGAGGAAATGTAATTTCCTACGGCGTCAAAATTGAAAATTTTGACAGATTTTTCGACGGCCTCGCGAAAAAGCAAGTCAAGCAAAAACTACGTTTTTGCTGCCTGCAAAACTGAAAGTTTGCAAATCCCTCAAAATTCGAAGAATTTTGGGGCAGCGAATCAAAGATTCGCATGCTTTGATTTGCAACATGCAAAAAACGGAGTTTTTCGCGGTTACGAAACGCAGTTTCGTAAACATCGAAAATCTACGATTTTCGAAAGTTTTGCGATTCGGGAAACTTCGTTTCCCTCAACGTCAAAATCGAAGCTTGCGAAACTTTGTTTCGCGCTCCAAACCCTTCGGGTTTGAGAGATTTTGACAGTTTTCGCTGCGGAAAAAGAAACCAAATTACAACATTAAATATCTTATGAAAAACAAAGCAAAATAACTTATAATAAAATTTAAACAATTTCTATGCAACGAAAACTTTAAATTAGATAAAAATTAACGTATGACGCCCATTTCAAGAGTGGCCGTGTAGCTGGCACAAATTTTGTTTTTGCGAGGAATTAACAGATTTAACACCCAATTAAATGGAGTATGTTAAAAGTTATTCCTTATAAGATGATATGCATAACACTTAAAGTCCACCAAAAGAACATAGCCCCCATACAGAAATGACTTATCAACTATTAGTCCTACTTACAAGCAGAACTTTTAGTGGATAATAGATAACACGCTTCTCGTAGGATTTCAAACTACCATACATTTTTATATGGACAGGAATTCACACCTAATTTTAGATCTCAAAAAAATGAAATTAGGAATGTTGCAAAACTTGGAATGGAATTATAAAGATGAGAATCTATTGTTTAACTGGTTTTCGGAACGAAACTTGAGTTTAAATACGCAAGATGTTTACATTTATGCATATAATTGAAATTTTACTGCTTTGTAATATAGTCGTATAACGACCGAAGGCGAAAAGCAAATATCATTAAAGTTGTCAGAAAGACAATTAAAAGAACTGCGAAACTACGCAGAACAAACCGGAGAAAACCCCATCAGCTACCACATAAGACAAGCCATAACCAATACCTACAACAACAAAAAGGAAAGTGAAAAAAGGTTAATGGTAGTGATACTAAGACGGGTAGTCTGGCTGAGTTTAAAAAATAGTTTAGAGCAGAGTATGGTGATCATGTGCAAGTGAGTCGACGGGATATTAGTCATTTTATCATGAATAGGTATGGCGTTCATGATTCGAGGTCTATTAAGAATCGTATTGATTTTTTAATAGCACAAGCTGTTATAATGCCTTTTGCTCCGAATGTATATAATATTACTCAACTCTAAGGTGTGGCTTCTAGTTTGATTTTGTAGGTGAGACACTTCTCCTTATCAGGAACACACAATGGAGTGACTTAATTCTCTTCGTTCATGACAATAAGTTTTAAAATTTTGCATGTACTACAATAAAATGGGCTATCAATTTTTATCAATTATCCATTTGCTATTTTTCCATCTAAAATATTAACGATTCTTCCAGCCTGTTGTGCTATGTTTGGATCATGGGTTATGATTATTAAGGTAATATTTTCTTCTTTGTGTAAATCCTTCAGTAATTGTAGAATTTTCTGAGAATTATCAGAATCTAAAGAACCTGTTGGTTCATCAGCAAGAATGATGGATGGATTGTTAACAAGTGCTCGTGCAACAGCAATTCTTTGTCTTTCACCACCAGACAACTTTTTAGGAGAAAATTTAGCTTTATCTTCCAAACCTACTTTTTTCAATAATTTGGAAGCTCTTTTTTCTCTTTCATCTGATGAAATTTTTAATTCATAGGTTGGAAGTTCAATGTTCTCAAGTGAAGACAACATAGGAAGAAGGTTGTGTAGTTGAAAAACAAAACCAATGGTTTCACTACGGAAATTACTTAAATCTTTCTCTAATAAAAGATCATGACCATCCACAACAATCTTCCCGTTGTCTGATCTATCCAACGAACCAATCATATTCAACAGTGTTGATTTACCAGAACCCGATGGACCCATAATGGCTACAAATTCACCTTCTTCAATTGTTAAATTGATACCATCTAACGCTTTAACATTCCCATTCTCATAATATTTTGATAAATTTTCAATCTCGACGACATTAACCATGTAAATCACAACCCGCTATTATTATTCCTCCTTTACAGCTTCAGCTGGAGATAATCTACTTGCCCTAATAGCAGGTAATAATGCACCTGACAAAGCCATGACAACAACAATCATAAACGTATTTAAAAACGTTTTAAATGACAAGGTTCCCAAGAAGTTAAAGAAATCAATCCTATAAAAAGGATGCATCAGATATATAGCAAAAGTTATTAAAATTGCAATTATCGAAGCAAATATAAATGAAACTATGGATATTATGAACGTTTCACTCATTACCATTGCAAAAATTCTCCTCGATTTCCAACCTATCGCCTTTAAAACACCAATTTCTCGTGTTCTATCACCAACGGAC
The DNA here is from genome assembly GCF_002287175.1 of Methanobacterium bryantii. Taxonomy (NCBI): domain Archaea; kingdom Methanobacteriati; phylum Methanobacteriota; class Methanobacteria; order Methanobacteriales; family Methanobacteriaceae; genus Methanobacterium; species Methanobacterium bryantii. The sequence continues at coordinate 21,540 of NZ_LMVM01000039.1, forward strand.
TTCATCATAATAATTAAAGTCAATAAAATCCCTATTATCGTTGGAACAAATATAAATATTATTTTATTTACCAACTCTTGATAGTTGTAATCTTTTTCTCCTTCTTCAGTAGGACCCATAATACTAATATTTTCATTAATATATTGATTTTTTAAATCTTTGGTAATTTCTATATTATTTACACCTTCTTTAGTTTGAATAAGAATTTCTTCAACAGACCCGTTTTTATAATCTATAGGTAAATTATATAATGTTTCAAATTCTTGAACATTTTTTAACGAAGTGTAAAATTTATCATCATTCTTACTTATTTTAATAGTTACTCCAACGATTTTATATTTATTTTTATTAATAAAAACATATTCTCCAACCGTTTTATTTAACTTCGCAGCAATATCGTTAGATAACACTACTTCTTTTTCATTATCATTAAATTTTCTGCCATTAGCAAGCATCATTTTCATGAAATCTGTATCCGATGAATTAACACCCATCACAGTACCATTAATACCCTCAATATCGCACCTACCACTAATTAACCCAACTACATTTTCAATACGATTATCTTTTTTTAGCTCATCTATTAAACTTTCACGTATGGGTAGTGAAGCTTGAGTAATATTATTCTCAGATCCTACTATCAATATATCCTCATTAGGTATGAATTTTTCATTCAATCCCTGGCTTGTTTGTATATTAATTGCAAAAAAAAGAATTATTAATATTGGTATGGATATGCCTAATAATTGATATAGAGTTCTTGATTTTTTTCTAAATGAACTTTTTAAAATAAACTTTTTAAATGACATGATATACTTCCTCATTTGAAAATTTGAGATCCGCTGCCCAATTCTGATAACAATATATTAAATCTGTTATAATGCTGAAAAAATAGGATCTTAAAAATAGAGTGTTAATATATTAATTAACACTACCAAGAAACACCTATTCCCCCATCACTTCTCATATAAAAACCCAACACAGAAGGCACATAATTCCAAGCTATATCTGTATTTGGGTTAAACCATCCCAACGGGTTTATATACATTCTCCTCCAACCATCTGTTATAATTCTCTGGTGATGGTTGGTACCGAAGTCCCAATTCATAGTCTGCTGTCCATTCCCATTAAATAGTTTTAAATTACCTTGACAATTATGAGTATAGATCGTTGAGTAGTGAGCCGCAGCGACCGCATTTACTGAGCACAATAGTACAACAATCATTAACACTATCAAAGCATTTTTTTTAAACATTTATATTCGCCTCTCCATTTTTTTTATTATCTTATTACAGACTTAAAAACTTAGATCTATTTAAACTGTTGGTTATTACATAAACCGTACTGTCAAAAACGTGAGATTGGTTGTCAAAAAGAGGATATGCACTTGTCGATGTATTCCAACCCTGTGTTACTTATAACAAAATAAACACATTCAAATGGTTTAAAGAAAATGTGTACTATCTTGACGACTAATATGACCCCCATGACAGAAGTGAAGCTTTCAAAAAGGCAATAGAGTTCCTTAAATTCCCGCTCGGAATTTTATATATCAATCCCAATAAAACACCTTATGAAGACATATTATCAGTTTACTGGGAAGAAAAAACTCCATTATATGAAAGAGAAGTTGATATGGATAAATTAAAGGCTCTTATTGAGTCAAAACGAAAGATTTAACCATTAGTTTATCTTGGGATTAATCCAATGAAAATAGGTTATACTGCCCTAAACTGGACAATAGGTGCAATGGGGCTAAAGCATTTCGTTTAAAATCATATTCACATGAAAAACTCATTGAAACAACCCAAAATAATCTAGAATGTCTTCTCAAGATGTTAAAGTTCAACGTTGAGAATGATTTACTCTTTTTCAGGATTATCTCGCGACTAATTCCCTTTGCATCCCATCCAATAATGGATTTTGATTGGAAAGAATATTTTAAAGATAATTTTAATGAAATAAGCGAATTTATCCATGAGAATGATATAAGAATTTCAATGCACCCTGGACAATTCGTTGTAGTTAATTCTAATGACACTGATGTTTTTGAAAGAGGATTAAATGAACTTAAATACCACAGTGAAGTTTTTGACATCTTAAATCTTGACAGTACCACCAAAATGCAGGTACATGTTGGGGGGGAGTTTATGGCAATAAAGAAAAGAGCATGGAAAGGTTTATAGAACGATACAAAAGCCTAGATAAAAATATAAAAAGAAGACTTGTCATTGAAAATGACGAAAAAAGTTATAACCTTTCAGAATGTCTGGAAATAAGTCATCAAACTAAAATTCCGGTTTTATTTGATTATTTTCATCATGAACTTAATAACACTGGCGAAGACCTTGAAGGATGTTTTGAGAACTTTACAAAAACATGGAAAACTAAAGATGGATTACCTTTAGTTGACTACAGCTCCCAAAATCCTGAGAAAGCTAAAGGGACCCATATAAAATCAATAGATATAGATCATTTTAAAAATTTTTTAAAAGAAACAAGGAATTTTGATTTTGATATAATGCTTGAGATAAAAGATAAAGAAGCAAGCGCTTTAAAGGCAGTAGACGTTTTAAAATATGATAAACGGTTTAATAAATAGAATATAACTAAATTAGTTACTCCGGCTAATGACTAATTCATTTTGTAGGAAAATAAGAGCATATTCATTATAATAAAATTTCAACAATCTATGCCCCCTGAACTTTAAATTATATGAAAAAGATGTCAATATAGAAAAACTAAAGAACTTTATCGCATCAAAAAGGAATATTTAGATATTTATAACTTGCTCCTCAAGTTTTACTGCTGTTGGTCGTAAAGCTGAAAAATATGCAATATTCACTCCAAAAAATCTACAAATCTTCAACGTTTTTCAATTGCTCCAGAACATATTCCCTGATTTTTCCAGGATCTGGCAGTTCTTGAACAACTTTACGGCTTTCTATGAATGGATAAATGAGGTCTTCATATCTTCCACCACATTCACATATTTCAAATTCTTTTTCGAAGGGTAAAATTAAGTCTTTACCACACTTTAAACACTTAATGACCCTTTTTACTCCAGAAAATTTACCCCTTTTAGCCACGGGTTCTCCGTTTAACTCAACTATGTCCATGGAAAAGTCAACAACCGGCGCATTACTGATAGATGTACCAATTCCGTAGCCGTCTACCAGTTTATTCAGACTTTGCAGGTCATTTTCCTGAATTCCCCCACTAACGAAAAATTTAACGTTATCGAAACCTCTTAAGTCCAGTTCCCATCTCGCTTCTTCAAGAATACGGTAAAAGTCCCCCCGCCTTGAAGAAGGGGTGTCAAAACGTACTGCGTAAAGTTTTTCTCCCATTGCTTCTGCAACGTTCAAACACTCGAATTTTTCATCGTTGAATGTATCAATAAGTGCCACTCGATTGACACCGGGATCTATAACCTCATCAAAAGCTTTTATAGATTCTACCGTAGAACCAATGCAGATTATCATAGCATGAGGAATGGTCCCTAAAGGGTCTTCCCCTATAATTTCTCCACTTTTGATGACTGAAACCCCGTCGCATCCCCCAATATAAGCGCTCCTTTCTATCATAGGTGCAATTACAGGATGCATCCTCCGAGCCCCAAAACTCATTACCAAGCGTTCCCCTGCCAGTTTTTTATACCTCGAAGCTTTAGTTGCAATGCCCGTGGCCTGACATAAAAGTCCCAGTATGGCAGTTTCGTAAACACAGAAATCCTGATAGTTGCCCTCTATTTCCAGCACGGGTTGGTCAGGATAAAAAATTGTTCCTTCCTTCATGGCCCTTACAGTTACAGGGAGATCTTTTAAAAGGTTAATAACTTCTTCCAAACCTGCTAAAACTGCCCATTCATACCCTTCAGGTAAACTTTTAGCAGCGAATTCTGCTTTGACCCTGCAGTTAACGTCTTTCTGTTTAAGAATTTCCAGAGTCCTGTTAAAATATACATCAGTGACCTTACCATCCCTAATTTCCTTTTCTTCAGCAACATGAAACATACAGTCCACCAAACCAGTGCAATAAATTATAACGTTTTTTTTAATTCATTTGAGTTTAAATCACAGTTAAAATGTATTTGAAAAGATAAATATTTAAATTTATACCACTTAAAGGTTAATCCTCAGCTCTTCAAATATCAGTTATTGTAGGTCCCCAATTACTGATAATTAAGCCCAAACACATGAACTACCTGAACGGTGCGCAAAGAACAAATTTCATGGACATATCTATAACAACCATTTAAAATCTGCTTTTATATCCTCAAATAAATCAGGGTTATTTCCACATGCTACCTGCATTTTATCAGGCCACATTGATGCACTATCTGAATATACATGTTAAAGTAACTAATTTGGACATATTATTCCTTACATCTATATTCAAATTTTTTAATCATTTAAATCGCTTATTTAATTATAAAACAAATTTATGGAAGTTTATATTCTAAAATACAAATATACGTGGATTTAAAAATAAAGTCCAAATATAATTATAAATTAAAATATTTTCAATAAACAGTTAAATTAATCTAAAATTAAATTCAATAGTTAAATAAATCTTAATCCTTTTTTATTATATAGAAAACTTTAAATTAGATGAAAAATAATGTAGGATAAGCCACGCCGGGGTGGCTCAGTTGGTTAGAGCGCACGGCTCATAGGGTATTTAAGCAGTGCTCTGACTTTTTCCTGGGATACCGTGAGGCCGCGGGTTCGAATCCCGCCCCCGGCATTTAAATCTCACGATCCAGGACGAATTTTATTTTTATATAAATTTTAAATTCTAAAAATTAGTTTAAAGATTTTATTTTACTTCAAATAAGATATAACTCAAAAATTATTTTTTATATTCCATAACAAGCATCGTTATATCATCAAACTGCTCTCTTTCCCCTGCAAAATTGTCAACTTTTTCTTTAACATATACCACTAACTCTTTAAGGCTTAAATTTGATTTATCATTCATAATTTGCAGTAAACGGGAATCCCCAAATAATTCATCATTAATGTTGCTGGCTTCAGTTACGCCGTCAGTATATAAATAGACCCTATCTCCAGGTTCCAATGCGATTGAATTTTGATGGTACTGGATATCTTCCATACCTGCCAGAACAAATCCTGGCTTTGATTTGAGCCAATTATAATCATTACATGAATGTTTAATCAATGGAGGATTATGACCTGCATTAACATAGGTAAATTTACCAGTTTCAATTTCTAAAATACCCATCCATGCGGTTACAAACATGTTTTCATCGTTTCCTTCACACAGCTGATTATTAACTGCTGTAAATATCTCTGCAGGGCTTTTTCCAAGCTGTGCATGGTTTTTAATCAACGTCTTTGCAACCACCATGAAGAGTGCCGCAGGTACTCCCTTTCCAGAGACATCTGCAATTACAATGGCCAGACGGCTTTCATCTATTAAAAAGAAATCATAAAAGTCCCCGCCAACTTCTTTTGCAGGTATATTCGCTGCATAAACATCAAATTCATCTCTTTCAGGAAAAGCTGGGAATTTACGAGGCAGCATATCTTCCTGTATTTTTTTTGCAACGTTAAGCTCCGTGTTGATCCTTTCTTTTTCAGCGGTGACATTTTTAAGGTTTTTCACGTAAATTTCAAGTTCCATGGCCATTTTTTGAAAAGAAGCCGCTAAAATTCCTACTTCGCTATTTTGAGCTGCATACTGTTCACATTTTGAGATGATAGCATCGTTGTTTCTTATTCCGCCCAAATCACTGACATAATTTTTTACGATATCAGATATAGATTCTATTGGCGTGGAAATATTCCTTTCGATATACCATAAAAATGCAATTGATGCAATATAAAAAACAGAAAGGATTAATGTAATATTCAAATATACAGCATCCCAAAAATGCAGCGTATTTCCTGCTGAAACTATGAAAAGGGACCTGATTCCAGTTAATATTGCAATAATTGCTCCCATAATAATAAAAATTACAATTAAGTTTTCTGTTAAAGACATTTTTATTTCAGTTGCCCTTTCCCTTATTTCGCTGGTAATTGGCCTGAAAACATAGATCAGAACCAATGAATAAGTTATAACTCCTGCAATCCATCCCCATATATTCGGATCAGTAAATGCAGAATAAATACCGTTCCCAATACTAATTACAACAACCAGCACTGCTATTAAATCAAATATTTTATGCGGTACTCTTGTTTTCTTTACCTTTTTTGGTTTATACATCGAAATACCATAAAAATTAGCCCCAATAAGGATCAGGGTCCCGAACATTATGGAAAAATCGAAGTTGTTAACTGCAAATATCAACGTGGTTAACGAAACCAGATCATACAAGCCCAATCCATCCATTAAAAATCCAAGCAGTCCCGCCATAACGGCAGCATTTATAAACATAATTACTACAAACTTTACCAGATGTTTAACCGTATCTAATCTAGGTAAAGTGGTTGTTTCGTCCCAGTTCAACGTGTACCACAACTTGTAAGGAATATATGCGTATAAAAATTGTATAAAAAAACTTATGCCATAAATCTCAGGGGATGAACCTGCCAGCAATTCAGATACAGAATATCCAATCGCTGCACCTGCTGCCCCCCATACTCCAAACATCAGGCCCAATACAGGAGGTAGTGCACTTGCAGGGCCTAATTCAGATATTGGGATCCCTGGAAAGAAATAATGAAAAATAAACTTCATAATAAATATAACAGCACTGCAGAGGGCAAGTAATATGACTTTTGATTTAATATTCTCTAAATTCTTCATTTTAATCTCTCTAATGTGCCTACTGATTTATAGAGAAGTCATACTGAAAAAATTAAATTGCACTTTTTAATCCTTATTTAAAAATCATTTAATTTCTTTTGGATGGTTAAAATATTCTTTCCATCACGGTATTTGTACGAAATATCATCTACATTCTTTTTTATAAGGAAAATTCCAAGCCCACCAATTTCCTTTTCCTCGGCACTTAATGAAATATCTGGATCTTCATTTTCTAATGGATTATACTGCTTACCATAGTCTATAAACTGCATTGTAACTTTTAGGGGGCTTTCACCCACATTACAGCAAATTATAACCTCTCCTTCTTCCAATCCATAAGCATAGTTTACGATATTTACATATGCTTCTTCAATTGAAAGTTCCAGCTGCAGTCTTGCTTTCATAACATAATCTACAGAGTCCAGCTGGTCACCTAAGAAATCCATCACTTTCTGCAGGTTTTCTATTTTTGCAGGTACTGTTAATTTATTCATAAATACCCATCTTTTTTGTAATTACACCAAATACAATATTATATAAACTTCCAGCTTATTTAATTCATTCATTAATGGTTAAAATACTTGAAAATCCAGTAGCTTCAAATATTTCCATAATTAAATCGTTTACGTTTTCAATTACCATAGTTCCCTGTTTATTCATTATTTTCTGCGTTGAAAGGACCACACGAAGCCCTGCACTTGAGATATATTTTAAGTCTTCAAAATCCAAGACCAGATCTGTTACATCTGGAAGATCTTTTTTTAATTCTTCCTCCAATTCTGGTGCTGTGTTGGTGTCTAACCTACCGTTTAATTTAATTGTCAACTTATCTTCTTCTAATATTTTATCTATGTCCATGATTTATTCCACCTGTAATTTAATTAATCAATCTTATCTCTTTATTGTAATAACTGTACTGTTTAAACCTATAAGTCTTGCATAACTTATATCATCTGCAATCTTTTGCAGCACCTCAATATTTTCAAATGAGTCTTTTTCTTCGCAGGTATAAGTTGAGGGGTTAAATTCTTTTCCAGGGTCTTTAAAAGCAATTGTTATCTCATCCTCTTCTATTTTTGATAGAATATCAATGCATTCTATTTCATTGCTGTTGAATTTTATTGTGTTTACTGCCATTTCCTCAACTGCCATACCTATACGCAGCGCTACTTTCGCATCTACTCCATTTTCTTTTGTAAAATCAATTAATTTTTGAGATATCCCAACTACATCTTCAACTGAACTGTGTATAGTTACATCAAGTACAGGAGTATCCTTATAGTTCCCCAATAAGAAGAACCCTGAGAATTTTCCCTCTGAACGTTGCGATGTTATCTTAGTTACAACATATATCATCAGGATTGTACCTATTTCTGCTATCACTAATGATATCCATATTCCATTAACCCCCATAAATCTTGAGAGGACATATGCGCATACTACAGGAATTAAAAGTCCTTCTGTTATTGAAATAGCAAATGACAGTTTTTTGCGCTGTATTGCCTGCGTGTAAAACATCATTAAAAATGTTATACCCGTACCTATAATACTAAATGAAAGTATCCGAAGAGCATTGATTCCCACAGTCATATCCGCCGGATCATTTACACCAAACAGGTTTAAGAGTAGAGAGGGGAACGCCAGAAATAATACTGTAAATGCAGTCCCTGATGCCAGCACTATCTTTAAAGACCTTTCAATGGTGAATTTTACTCCAGAATAATCCTTTTCCTGGTAATATATAGAAGCTATAGGGGACATCGATTGGGCAGTTCCTATTAAAAAGATGTATACCATGAACATGCTGTTGTAATAAACTGAAAAAGCTGTTAATCCCTGTTTACCTGCAACTAATGCTATAAATGTATTGATTAAGAACAGCTTTATAGTCAAAAACAGCTGCCCCGATGCTGATGGGAACCCCGATGTTATGATGTCATAAACTAAGGAGAGCTTACATTTTGCCAGGGATATGAAGTGCATTGTCCTATCTTTAGCAAAGAAATACTGCATTATGAATACAGTTCCAGCTGCATATCCAGATATTGTAGCAAGAGCTGCCCCACCTATATCCATACCAAAACCTAAGATAAAAACCAGATCTAGTATAAGGTTCACCGCATTTGAAATCAGAAGAGCATAAAAGGACAGCCTTGGCTTACCATCTGCCCTTATAAAATAGGCAATTCCCATTAAAACAAACAGGAAAGGCGACCCCAGGAAATATACTCCTAAAAATTTCTTAACCAGTACTGCAAGTGCGGGATTAGTGGTGAGTGTGGCAACAATATTATCCAGAAAGATTATCCCAAATGCAGAGAATGACACTCCAATAACTGCCAAAAGGGCCATTGAAATTGTGAAATACATATCTGCCTTTTCTTCATTCCGCTCTGCCTTTGAAACTGATACAAGTAGAGAGCCACCCAATCCAATCATCCAGTATATCAGGTTGATAAACGTGATTATAGGAGCAATAAGCGCCATAGCTGAAATATTAATAGGTCCCAGAGTGTTACCTACAATTAAAGTGTCTATGAACGTGCTTGTGTTAATGGCCATAGACATCAACAGAGTAGGTAAGAAAAATTCTTTAAACTTATCCGATATTAAATTGTAATTTCTTTCGTACATTGCAGGTCCTCAGTGAATAGGTTATTAAGCTTTAAGTTTAACCCCTCTTGGTTCATAATCAAAGAAATCCATCTCTTTAAGGTATTCTATAAACATCGCGATGTATTCATCACTTATTAAAGGCCATTTGTACCCTAAACGGTACATTATCTGTATTGTGTAATTATTTATAACCGGTACAAGTGCACGGCCTTTGCCTTTACCCATACCCATAGCAGTGACAAGCCCGGAAATTGCTTCTTCTCTTGATTCATCGTCCATAGCCTGTGCAAAAGCAGCTTTAAATTCATCTTCTTCTGCACCGAAAATGTTTAACCCAAGCGAATTCATGATTTCTATAATGTCTGCAATGTAGATTTTGTGATTATTATAAGCATGGAACACGACACACTCTTTAGGGGCTCTTGACAGGACTAAAATTGCCCTTGCAACACTATCTATCGGTGTGAGCTCAGTTTCTCCCCCTAAAACAGAGTAAGGTATTTTTTCAATTGCACCATACGCTTTTAAACGGTTTATGAACCCGTTGGTCTCGAAGTTAATCTGGAATTCACTGTCAGAGTGCCTTGCCATCAAGTTACCAACACGCATAATCTTACCTTTAAGCCCTTTTGTAACTGCTTCCAGTACAACACGCTCAGCTATGAATTTACTGCTGAGATACTTATTATCCAGAGATTGGCCGATATACAACGTTTGTTCGTCAAATATGGTATTTAACGGAGGGACATTATTTACACTTTCTCCTGCGACACTGGTTGTTGAAACCTGTACATATTTACAGCCTTTTTCAAGGCAGAATTCAACTCCATTAACAACTCCACCTATGTTGATGTCTTCAATTTGAGTTCCGGAAGCAAAATGCTTCACGTTTGCTGCACAATTAACCACCGTATCTACTGGAAGTTCTAAAGATTTTTCAAAGTCATGTTTATTTGTAATATCTCCCTCAATTATATGAATCCTTGAACCAAATAGATCCTCATAACTTTCACTGAAATAATAGAATAAAAGAGCTTTTAAACGTTCTTCAGCACTTGTACGTCTCCCTTTCCTGAGCATGCAGTAGATAGATCCTTCTTCATTTTCTAAAAAATCACGCAGAACGTGTATTCCTAAAAATCCAGTGGCACCTGTAAGTAAAACATTTCCTAACTCTTCTTTTTCCCCATTTACAAAATTATCAATTGTATTTTCACTTAAAACCCTATTAATAGCATCATACGAATATTCAGTTATCTCTTTTACAGATTCACTTACAGATCCTTCTGCCCCAGTTATGAAATCCGCCAGTTCACGAGGAGTTGGGTGTGCAAATACATCACCATATTTTATTTCATATCCCTGGTTCATGGCTTCAATGGTGATTTTAGTCACCAGAAGAGATGTGCCTCCCAATTCAAAGAAATCATCAGTTGCACCTATTTGAGGCATGCCCAGTATATCTGCAAATGTTTCTGCAAAGAATTTTTCAACATCATTTTCAGGTGCAGCATATTTTCTTTCCGCCAGGACTGGTTCTGGAAGTGATTTTAGGTCCGTTTTTCCGTTAAGAGTTTGAGGTAGTTCATCAAGCTGCATAAACACTGTTGGAACCATATACTTGGTTAATTTCTTCTTTAATTCCGTTTTTAAATCATCACTGTCAATTTCACAGTCCGCTGAGAAGTAAGCGCATAAATGGTCGTTAGAATGCACTTTTTTAACTACTACCGCTGCAGATTTGATCCCTTCATATTCCGAAATTGAATTTTCAATTTCGCCAATTTCAATCCTGAGGCCTCGAAGTTTAATCTGGTTATCTAAACGACCTAAGATAGATACTTCACCATTTTTCTCCAGTTTAGCAAAATCTCCAGATTTATAATAATGCACACCATTAATTTCAATGAACCTTTCACCGTTCAGCTCATCTCTATTCCAGTAACCCCTACCAACTCCGGCACCTCCAATGTATAACTCACCTACAACACCTTGAGGTAAAGGGTTGCCGTCCATATCCATGATCTTTTCAACCACGTTGAAGAGAGGTTTACCTACATTGATATCCCCATCTGAAATGATTTTTACGTTGCATCCAACTGTAGTTTCAGTTGGGCCGTATTGATTTAATATGGTTAACTTATCATATTCTGACAGGGCATTCCAGAGCTGTAAAGGAAATGCTTCTCCCCCTATAATTATTGCCCTACAATAGCCCATTGCTTTTTGTATATCTTCAAGCTCTAAATACTGCAGCAGTCTAGAAGGAGTTGTACCAAATAATTCTGCTTTAGTTTTTTCAAATAACTTGGCAAGCTCTAAGGGGTTCTTTGTCTGCTCATCATTGGCCAGTACAAAAGTCATTCCATGCACAAGTGGAATAAATGTTTCCTGTACAAACGGGTCGAAAGCTACTGTTATTATTGATAATGAAATATTTACTCTACTGACTATATCCTGAATAAACTGGTTATCTGGATGATCTGAAATGAGATTGGTTATATTTTCGTGTTTTAACATTACACCTTTAGGTTTTCCTGTAGAACCTGAAGTATAAATTAGATAACACAGATTTTCAGGAGTTAATTCAGGATCTGGATTTTCTTCGTTCTCTTCTAAAAGTAATTCATCCACATCTAATGCATTAGGCAAGTTTTCTTTAGTTATAATATATTTTGCACTGCTGTCTTCCAGAACGTGATTTATTCTTTCTTCAGGATATTCAGGGTCAACAGGGATAAAAGCACAACCTGCTTTCACAATACCTAGCATCGAAGCAGTTAAACAGCTGTCACGTTTTAGCATGAACATTATTCTGTCTTCAACCTGAACTCCCCTCTTAATCAATGCATTTGCTATACGATTGGATTTTCTGTTTAATTCATCATAAGTAAATTCACCGTCTTCAGCAATTAAAGCAATTTCATCCCTGCTTTGCTCTACCTGTTTTTCAAAGAGCTTATTGAGTAATTTTTCTTCCACAGGTTTTATCTTGAAGTCTTCATGATCTTCTTCAGCTACAATTGAGATATTCTTGAGTAAAGCCTGTGGATTTTCTATTAATTTATCTAAAACGATGCTAATGCTGTGCATAAATGTTTCAATAAGATCTTCACTGTAAAGCGCGTCATTGTACTGTGAAAGCATGTTAAAGTTATCATCAGTGTCTATAACATTGACACTTAACTTAAATTTCAGTGCTTCGTATTCCAGACTTTCACGTCCTATGGTGCGGTTGTTTATATTTATATCTTCGATAATTTTTCCGTGATATGCGTAAAAGAACTCAGGAAACATATCATATTTATCAGAAATCTTTGTAAATGGATAGCAGTCGTATTTCAGTACGTCCAGCCATACATTTTCCACGTAATCAAAATAATCTATCACGGATAGATCACTGTTTATATTTAATGCAATAGGTAATGTTTTTACCATCATTGCAATACAATTTTGGAACTGAGGGTTGCTCCTGCCGTTTGAAATGGTAGAAATTAAAATATCTTTGTTATAAACAAATTTACTGAGCGTAAACACAGTTGCTGCTAAAAATAGGTTGTTAGGAGTAATTGCATTGTCTTTACAGAATTTTTCAATCTCAGATTTATTCACAGGAACACTGATTTCTCCCATCTGGCCTTCTTCCTCTTTTCCACTGCAGTCTGGAGAAATAACTGTTGCACTGTCAAACTCAACTATCTTATTTTCAAAATAAGATTCTGCATCAAAGTATAACTGGCTTTTTTCTACTTCAAGTTCCTCCAAACACAGGTCAAACCCATCATATTTCTCCGTGTCCACGATACCGCCGCCGTATATTGTTCCAATCTCATTAAATAGAATATTTAAAGCAGTACCATCCACAATGATATGGTGGAAATCGGCCAGCAGGCAAATTTCATCGGGATTCTTATAAATTTCAAACCTGAATAAAGGCCCATCATATAAAGAGAACGGTTTTATAAATTCATTTTTAATTTTATCATCAACTGTTCCTTCATGAATTTTTATATCCACATCAATGTCATCACGCCGCTCCTGATAAATTTCACCGTCCCTCATAACAAACCTTGTTTTGAGGTAGGGGTGTTTCTCAATAATGTCTAATAAAGCAACTTTAAGTTTTTCAGGGTCAATATCATTCCCAAAACCTATGCATTTAGGCAGGTTGTAGGTTAATTTCTCAGGATTTTTAGCGCAGTCGAAGTATACACCTAACTGATTGTGGGTTAGCGGATAAAATTCCTGTTTCTGGTAGTGTTTCTCTTCCACAGCAGATGAAGATGAAACTTCCTTTGCTATCTCGCGTATGGTTTTAGCCCTCATTATATTGGTTACGTTAACTGTAACTCCAAATTTCTGTGAAATTTTAGCTACCAGCTTAAGAACAGATAATGAAGTAAGACCTAACCTGAATAAATCAGTTATCACACCAAAATCCGTTGTATCTAGAATTTCTGAACACATATCAAAAATATCTTTTTCTAAATCAGTGCCAGGGGCTATGACCTCATCAAGCCCCGAATGATCTTCTTCAGGATCAGGGAAGTTCTTTAAATCAGTTTTCCCATTCGGAGTCATAGGGAAGCTGTCCATTCGAACAAAATAAGATGGAACCATGTAAGCTGGCAGTTTGTTCACAAGTGTATTTCTTAAATTACTGACATTAACTTCATGATCCTCGGTAAAGTATGCACATAAATGTTCATTGTCATGCACTGTCTTGACCAGCGCAAATGCAGTTTTAATTCCATTACATTCCCTAATTGCATTTTCAATCTCACCAAGCTCAATCCTTAAACCTCTAAGCTTAATCTGGTTATCCATTCTGCCTAAAACGTATAATTCCCCAGTACTGTCCCTTTTTGCCAGATCCCCCGTGTTGTAATAGCGGAGGCCGTTGTGCATGATAAATCTCTCTTTAGTGAGTTCCTCATTATTCCAGTAACCTCTGGCAACTCCTGCACCGGCCACATATAGTTCACCCACAACATTATAAGGCAAAGGATTCGCATCCATGTCCATAATCTTATCCGTGACATTCAAAAGAGTTTCACCAGCAGATATATCGTCGCTTGTTATGAGTTTTCCGTGCGATGCAATTGTAATCTCAGTCGGGCCGTAGGAATTATAAATTTCAGCGCAGGTGTATTTTGAAAGTACGTTGTAAAGCTGTGGAGGGAATGTTTCACCCCCTACAATTATCACATTACATTTAGGCAATGTTTTCTGAATTTCTTCAATTTCTAAGTATTGTAAGAGCCTGGTAGGTGTTCCACCGAACGCGTCCGCCCCTGTTTCTTCAAATAATTTTGAAAGCGCTATAGGGTTTATTGCCTGCTCTTCATTTGCAAGTATAACAGGCATACCATTCATAATAGTTGCGAAAGTCTCACGCAGGAACACAATAAATGATACAGTTGATATAGATATCATTTTACTTGCTTTGGTCACAAGAGCATGGATAGGAATATTCTGAGGGTCTGGAGAAACGTAATTAGTGATACCTCCATGAGTTAACATTACCCCTTTAGGTTTTCCTGTCGAACCAGAAGTATAAATCAGGTAACATAGATTTTCAGGGGTTAATTCGGGATTGGGGTTTTTTTCATTTTCTTCTAAAAGTAATTCATCCACATCTAATGCATTAGGTAAATCTGCTTTAGTTATAATGTATTTTGCATCACTATCCTCAAGAACCTGATTTATTCTTTCTTCGGGATATTCAGGGTCAACAGGAATAAAGGCACAGCCTGCTTTCATAATACCAAGCATAGTAGCAATGAGGCGACTGTCACGTTTTAGCATGAACATTATTCTATCTTCAACTTCTACCCCTCGCTTAATCAATGCGTTTGCTATACGATTGGCTTTTCTGTTTAATTCATCATAAGTAAATTCACCGTCTTCAGCAATTAAAGCAATTTCATCCCTACTTTGCTCTACCTGTTTTTCAAAGAGTTTATTTAGTAATGGTTCTTCCACCATGTTTATTCTGAAGTCTGCTTCTTTTTCATCTTCAGGCAAAATAGAAATATCTCTAAGCAGCGTGTGTGGATTTTGTGTTAGCTTAGTTATAAGGATTTTAACACTTTCTATGAACGTTTTAATTACATTTTCACTGTAGAGAGCGTCATTGTAGTGAGAAATTATTTTAAATTCATCAGAACTGTCTTCAATAGAAACTGTCAACTTAGGAAGTTCTAAATTTCCTTCATTTATACTGCCTGCCAACCCAAATACATATAAAAATTCAGGGAGAACATAATTATTGCTGGAAATCCTTGTAAAGGGATAATAATCATAATTTACAACTTCAAGAAGGGAATTTTGTACATCTTTTAAATAATCATTTACAGTTTTGTCTGTATCAATATTTACAGCAAGAGGCAGTTCCTGACCTATATTAATGTAATTAGAAACAATAGAAATTAGAATGTCTTTACTGAATACAAATTTACCCAAAGCAAATAGGGTAGCTGCTAAAAACAGGCCGTTAGAACTAATTCCATTAACTATACAAAATTCTTCAATATCTGACTTATTTAGTAAAATGAAGCTTTCTTTTAAAGATCCATCTTCTTCTTTACCATTAATATCCGGCGATATAGCAGTTGCACCCTCGCTGGTTTGCACCATATCTTTGAAATATCTTTCAGCTTCATAAAATTCACTTGTTTCTATTTCAAATTCATCACAAGTCTTATCTGGATTATCTGAGATATCATAAAGCAGAGCTTTTATATTTTCTACCATATGCTCAATTTGTGCATCCAAAAAGCAGTCTTTATTATATTCGATTTCAAAAAGCTGCAAACCGTCTTTATCATTTAATGAGGGGTTCACACGGATATGGAACGGAAATTCACTTTTAGAATTATTAAATAAATATTCTACATTTGAATCCGTTGAATTTGACACCATAGAATACATGGATAACATTGCAGGGTCTATGCCCTTTTGCTGCAGTTTTGGACCGTACATATTGAAAGATAACTTTCCATGGGCCAATCCGTTTTTAAGGACAGATTTTGTGTACAGTAAAACCTCTTTAAACGTCCTTTTTTTGTTATAATCGAGTTTAAGGGGCATCATGTTTACAAACATGCCCATCATATCATGTATTTCTTCTCCAAAATCCCGGCCATGATATACGCTGTTCCAGACCATTTCGCTGCTGCATGTGCTTTTTGCAAAGTATAATGATACAGCAGATAATGCAAGTACAAATGGAGATATCCTTACACCGTCAACTACAGATAACTCTTTTAATTTTTCTGTCAATTGTGGATCTAAGTAAAAATAATTCCTGCGGATGCCGAGATCATCTGAGGAATACCAATCTTTTGAATATCCTTCCAGGTTAGAGAGCCAGAATTCTTCATCTTCTTTCGCCTGTTTGCTTGAGAGATACTCATTTTCCTTTTTGACGTACTCCTCGTATGAAACATTAGATGGTTGATATTCTTCTCCTTTTTTCAAAGCCAGGACACAATTTTCCAGGTTTTTGGTAAAAATACCTACAGAACTTCCATCCATGATGATATGGTGAGTACGGCCCAGTACAACAGATTCTTTTTTCGTTTTCAGGAGTGTAAACTGATAGAGTGGTGTGTCAAAGATTCCTTTAAATGGTTCTTGCGCAAATTCATCGATAAACGCATTAATTTCATCTTCACTTTTATCTGACATATCCTCATATGAAAATAAACCATCTTCTTCAGGAGCATAGTACTGCCTGAAATTCATATTTTCATCCTTTTTCATACGTAAATGAAGATTTCCACTTATTAAAATGCTTAAAGCTTTTTTAACATGGTCTTCATCTTCCAGTGAAAATCTAGATTTAAATGAAAGAATATACGCTTCATTACCGGGTTTACTAATTTCCGTTATAATAGTCCTTTTTTGTGCATTTGACAAATCAAAGCAGTCCATAAATATCCACTCCATCAGTCTTTTAATCTCCTATTACATTTTCAATATCCTGCAGATTTATTAGAGCAGGTTCAGTGATTCTACTTTGTGAGCATACACCAAGCATATAATCACCTCCACAAATGTTCCAAAGCCCAAAACTGCCAGTATTTTCTCTGTGTATCAGTTCTATTTGATCATTAATTTGTATGCAAAATTCGTCAAGAGCAAGCCTAAATCCTAAGCCTGTCATTTTCATATAACTCTCTTTTAATACCCATAATTCAAAAAAAGCTTTCTTTTGGTTGTTATTATTTAAAATATACTCATACTCAGTGCCGTAAAAAAAATACTTCGCTAAACTCAAATCAATATCCTGAACGTATTCAATGTCAACACCAACTGGAGAATCAGAAACTGCACATGCCACATATTTTTCAGAATGTGAAAGATTAAAATGTATATCAGAATAGTTTTTCAAATAGGGCTTACCATATTTATCTATATCAAATATGGGGTTACTGATGCCAATTTTATCTAAAACATGGTTTAACAGGACTTCCACCCCAACAGACAAATTTCTATCTTTTTTGTGAAAATATCTGCTGGATTTTTTTATTCTTGTCTTTGATACAGAACTCTTTATTCTGTTAAAGTCAAGTTCTGATACATCCATGTAATATAACAACATTTTTTCACATCAAATTACTTATAATGTAATAATATTGTCAATTGATGCTCCAAATCAACTATTTTTTTTTAATTTATTATAATATTACATGAAAATCATCCAATCAATTATTTAAACTTATGGAATCCCATGAGATTCTTTAAATGATACATGAAATAGGATTCAATCTAATAAAAATAAAAAAATTAAAAAAAGTCTTATATCCAATATATGCCGGCTTAAAAACCTAATATTCAAATAATAAGAGTTAATATCCCAAAATAAGTATTTAAAACTATGAATTAATTTATATCCCAACATTCAGGTTTTTATTTAGACTTTTAATTAGTTTAACCACAGAATATGCGGCTAAAAGACTTGTTTTTGGGTTTGTAGCACAGGTCTCATTTTCAGTAATGGTCCGGAACTTGCCAAAATCACCTGCCACACAGACTTCATGGCAGTTCCGGCTCACATTAGGGTCAGCTATGATTTTCACATCCACTTCTTTACCATACGCAATGCTCAATGCAGCGGCCACATTAATGTTTGCAGGAAATTTACGTACTGCATCCCCCGCTTTACCTTCATATAACACTGTTTCAGTATCTACTGAGATCCCAAGTGATTCCGGAGATTTGCGGGTAACTAAACTCACTTCATTTATCTCCCCAATAGAAGCTGCTTTAATACCATCTAACCCAACAACAGCCCCAGAAGGTGCATATATTCGGGAATTGTTTTCCTCAGCTATCTTCCCCAAATAATTTCTAAAATCTAGATCTATTAAAGCTCCCATGCTCATTATAATGACATCTTTTCCCATTTTAAGGATTTGGGGGACAACTTTTACAACTGCATCCTGAGATGCAGCTTCAATTACAAGATCCACATTGTTTACCATATCATTTACATCTTCAACTGCGATTCCATCCACTTGAGATGCTAAGTTTTCAGCCCTTTCCATATCCATGTCATGAAAAAATTTTAGATCCGCATTCAGCTCCCCTTTTGCAGCAGAATTAGTTATTATACTTGCTATGGCACCACATCCCAGGATCCCTGCAACCATAACACTGCGCGGGTATTCCTTAGTTAAATTTTCAGAATTAGACTCCAAATACAAATCTTCACTTTCTTCCATTTCTAAGAATTCATGGAGCGTGGTTTCATTCATTTTATACACCTTCTAATTTAATCATTAATTTTTAGAAACTTCAATCATCCTCTTAATTGCCACTTTTGCCTTTTCTGCTATGTTTTTATCAACTTCAACCACATATTCTCCAGTTAAAAGACAATTTTTAACATTCCCAATTGTATACAACTTCATATTCTCACAAATTGCATCATTTAGAGCCGGAATGAATGTTTTATCAGGATTTTCCCGTTTTAAGCGCGTGACCATATCCACTTCAGTGCATATAATAAATGTTTTTTTAGGTGATCTAGCTACGTGGTGAATCATACCTCCTGTGCTTAAAACATTATCTGCAAAATTTTGCACCTCAGGATCGCATTCTGGATGGACCAGTATCTCTGCATCATGATATTTACTTCTTAAAAAATGTAAATCTCCTAAATCGAACAATTTATGGACGTAACAGTATCCCTGTGAAGGCATAGGTATAATCTCTTTATTCACCTTTTTAGAGACGTACCATGCCAGGTTTCTATCTGGACCAAAGAGTATTTTTTCTTGAGGAATGCTTTCCACTACTTTAACTGCATTTGAAGAAGTACATAAAATTTCAGCTTCCGCCTTAGCTTCAGCCAGCGTATTAACATAAAGAACTGCAGCTGTATCCGGATACATTTTTTTAAACTTTTTAACATCTTTTGCATTAAGCATGCATGCCATTGGACATTTTGCTTGAGTATCTGGAATCAATATTTTTTTGTTGGGGTTTAATATTGCTGCTGTCTCTGCCATGAAATCGACCCCGCAGAAAACTACAATATCGGATTCATCTATTTCTGATGCTTTTATACAGAGTTCAAGTGAATCTCCTACAAAATCTGCAATTTCCTGTATATCACCAGTTTGATAATTGTGAGCTAATATTATTGCATTTTTTTCCTTTTTAAGCCGCTCGATTTCCTGCAGATCACTTAACATAAAATCACTTTAAATTATATCAATAAAATTAGTTTTCCCAGTAATTATGCTAATTAAAGCATGTAACCTCTTATTTCTTTAAGTTTATATCCCCTATTCCAGATCTTAATTTTTCATTCGATTAAAAAAAAATAGGGCATCGGAGGCGGTATTGAGCGAAATTAATTTAGATGCCCTATGCACTGTTTAAAGGTTAATTATGGCCAAATCCATTTAAATAGCACCTGTCACATCAACACTAAAATCTATCTCCCAAATTCCCTCCCCGATATCCAAAACTGGAGTTATGATGTCTGCTATCCCTGCACAATTAAGTATTATATCCAATTTTCCAAATTCATTTACAGCAGCATTGATTGCACTTTGGATATTTTCATTATCATCGCCTGCAGAAACAAATATAATTTTTTTGCTGTCGCTAATCTGATTGATATCATCTCCCAGTTTTTCATCTGCTCCTAAAACTACAACAACTGATGCACCTTCCTTTGCAAAAAGTCTGGCAACTTCATTTCGTATTCCTGAGCTCGCACCATTAACAAGTACTACCTTATTCTCCAATTTCATTATTTTTATCCCCTTTTAGTGAAGTGGTAATTTGTACTTTATTTAGCTAAACCAGTGATCCTGATTCCCCCAAATTGAGTTTTATTTCGTATATTTAAACCAATCAAGAGAGGAGTAATCTTTTCTATTATTTTAGCTCTTTCTAAGGGTCCACAGTCAATTACATTGACACCTGGAATTTTCTCAATTAATTCAGAAGCAACTGCCTTAGAATTTGCATCATCACCAGAAATAAGGCAGTCGCAGTCAATTGGTTCTTTAAAGTCCATTAAAGCCGCAGAACTGATATTATTAAAAGCACATATCACATTGCTATCTTTTAAGATTTTAGCAGATCTTTCTGCTGCTGCACCGTCCCATAGGTCAACATATTCAATAGGAGATCCACCTATGGCTGATTCTAGAGGTCCTGTAGCATCTAATAATATTTTACCGCTTGCTCCTTCTTTAATAGAACGTAAAGTTGATTTTTGAGCAGCTAATGGTACGGTTAAAACCAATAATTCAGCTTCTACTGCAGCATCAGCATTCTCAGCAGCTTTAATATTATCTACACCGCCCAAAAGGTCTTTTACCTTACCTACAGCAGCTTCAGCTTTTTCAGCTGTTCTTGAACCTATTATAACATCTTCTCCAGCTTGCACAAAACGTATGGCGATTCCCAATCCTTGCCCACCTGTTCCACCAATTATTGCTATTTTCATATTATCACCCTTTAATTTTAAAATTAAAAATAAAAAATTGAATTGGCACCTATTCTAGAAGGACGACTGGTTTAATTAAGTCCCTAGGTTTCTCTTTCATCAGCAAAAGAGCTTCTTCTATTTTATCAAAACCTTTAAATTTATGGGTTACCAGTAACTCAGGGTCCATACGTCCGTATGTTATAAGATCTGCCAGTCTTTCCATCCTGACTCTTCCACCCGGGCAAAGACCAGTAATTATATCTTTGTCTGCCATACCAAATCCCCATCCTACACGGCATAGTGGCAGAGTATCTTTTTCTCCTTCCCCTTTACCAAAGTAGTTGTTGTTGGAAATTTTCGATCCTGCTTTAGCCATTTTACATGCATCTATTAGGATATCAGGACCACCACCAGATATGATTACTGCATCAACACCTTCTCCATCGGTTGCATCAAGGATCTGTTCTGCAGTATCTCCATCTCTGTAGCTGATTATATCTGTAGCGCCGTATTTTTTGGCTACTTCAACGGATACAGGTCTGGTACCGACTGCAAATATTCTTCCAGCACCCCTGAGTTTTGCACCAGCTATACCGCAAAGCCCAACTGCACCGATACCAAGAACGGCTACCGTACTTCCAAGTTCAATTCCTGCATTTTCAGCCCCCATAAAACCAGTGCTCATCATATCTGTGATCATGACAGCTGCTTCCTGGGACATTCCTTCTGGTAAATGTGCCAGGTTGTTATCTGCGAGATTAACATGGAAAAATTCACCGAATACCCCATCTTTAAAGTTAGAATATTTCCAACCTCCACATGCTCCCCCTGTTTGTGAAGGGAAACCACGCTGCACGGCTTCCGAATCCCAGTCAGGAGTTATAGCTGGTACAATTACTCTATCACCAGGTTTGAAGTCTTTGACTTCAGTTCCCACTTCGTCTACTATCCCTACAGCTTCGTGTCCTAAAATCATGTTGTGTCTGTCACCTATTGCTCCTTCCCAGACAGTGTGAACATCAGAAGTACATGGTGCTAGACATGTTGGCCTAACAATAGCATCCCTTGGACCACATTTTGGTCTGTCTTTTTCTATCCATCCAGTCTCTCCTATTTTTAACATAGCAAATCCTTTCATTTTAATTCACCTCGTTTAACTCTTGAGTAAGGATTGTGAGTTATGATATATAAACATACCGAATGTTCTGTTTGCAATGATTAATAATAAATATTCATAGAGACCGTTCTCTAGGTAATTGGGGTGAAGAAAAAGTTTCAAATTTTTTTTTGTCAAAATTAATCAGGATAAACGACAATTATCAATCAACACATTCTTTATTCAAGAATCATGCATCTACTAAGCTTATGAAATTAAATTAAGATTTTTTCAGATTATATTAATATATTTTAATCCAATTAAATCATTATAAAATATGCTTTAAAGTAAAATGTAATGATTATTTTATATACTAAATCTACATATTTTAAACCATATCCATTCCATAAACATTCCAAATGTATTTAGAGTTTTAAATGCCGCAGAATAAACTTATTAAATTGTTCTATTATTATTTAATCAATATTTTAATTTGATTGTCATTAGATGATCAGTAACACATATATAACTTTTATTATTAAACTATAAAAGGGAGAAAATATGGACACGAAATCTAGGATTATGGAAGAAGCTTTTAAATTATTTCTAAAAAAAGGATTTGCTGATGTTTCATTGAGCGAAATTATGAAAGCAGCAGATATTACCACTGGAGGATTTTACTATCATTTCGACAGTAAAGATACTCTACTTGTGAAAGTAATTGAAAAATACATATTTGATTATTTTAGTTCAGTCATAAATCAAATTAGAAATTGTACAGGCACCCCTAAAGAAAAATTAAAAACTATGATATTATCCCTTATAGGAGAAACCCATTTATCTAAAAACTCTGAAAAAATAGACTACAGGGCTTTACACTTGTTATTGATGGAAGGTGTTCAGAAATATGAAATAATAAGTCAACACTACACAGAATTTTACTATAACCTGTTAAACCTCATTACAGATGTAGTAGATGAAGGTAAAGCTAAAGGCTGTATAAGAAAGGATGTTGACTCTACAGAAATTGCAACAGTTATCCAAACTACCATGGTAGGAACAGTTTTAATGGGAATAGCAATGCCTGAAATACCCCTAGAAGAAAGGATAAATTCCAGTATAGAACAGTTGTGGGATTATATTTCAAAATAAGCTTAACCCATTAAAAATAGTATTCTTCTTTTAAATTTCCATCATTTTCAGTTATTAACAATCACAAAGGTAATAGTCGGTATGTTTATATGCCCATATGAAATATACATTAGTTTATAAGTCAAATTAATATGAGATGCATACATGGACACGAAATCTAGGATTATGGAAGAAGCTTTTAAATTATTTCTAAAAAAAGGATTTGCTGATGTTTCATTGAGCGAAATTATGAAAGCAGCAGATATTACCACTGGAGGATTTTACTATCATTTCGACAGTAAAGATACTCTACTTGTGAAAGTAATTGAAAAATACATATTTGATTATTTTAGTTCAGTCATAAATCAAATTAGAAATTGTACAGGCACCCCTAAAGAAAAATTAAAAACTATGATATTATCCATCGTAGGGGACGATGCAACCATTAACGCATGTACACAATTATGCCAAGGCTCTGAAAGAATAGATTACAGGACTTTACACCTGTTATTATTTGAAGGTGTTCAGAAATATGAAATAATAAGTCAACACTACACAGAATTTTACTATAACCTGTTAAACCTCATTACAGATGTACTAGATGAAGGTAAAGCTAAAGGCTGTATAAGAAAGGATGTTGACTCTACAGAAATTGCAACAGTTATCCAAACTACCATGGTAGGAACAGTTTTAATGTGGATAGGAATACCTGAAATGCCGCTAGAAGTAAGAATGAATTCTAATATAGATCATTTATGGGATTATATTTCAAAATAAGATTTACTCATTAAAAAAAATTATTCACTTCTTTTAATACGTAAACTATTTTTTATTTAAGCTGTAACTTGAAGATAGGATATAAAATTACATTCAAGGTACTGCCCATCTATTTTATTAAAGTCTGTTTGATACTTTTCATTATTTAAATACATCAAATTTAACATGCTTTTCTGATCTATAATTATTAATAATTGCAAACAGAACATTCGGTATGTTTATATATGATAAAAGTTCAAAAAAATATTTATAGCAAGGCCTCAGATGGCCTTAAATTAGAAAGAAGATGAAATCGGGATAAAAATACTCCCTGATTTTACACAAAGGCAACATAGTAGTATAAAAAAAAATAAAAACCACCGGAATAACTTAAAAACCAGATATTCACCTTTTATAATTACATACAAGCATATTCCAATGAGTTTAAAGAAGCATTGATACAAGCACGAAGATTTACCAATACCTACAAAACTGTGCAAATGAACAGCTATCAGAAATTCTAATCAGGGATTAATGATGATTTGATCATCGGAGGTAGCATAAAAGGACTAAATCCTTTTGGAGGTAATATAAAAATGACGACATGTAGTACAAATATAAATGTTTACGTGAGTAAGATCAAAATGGTCCGACCGAAAAAAAATCCCAAGAATTCTAATTTTGATCTGAACTTAGATTGGAATATTGATTATGTAAAAACAGATGAAAAAACATTGAAATATGTTTGTACAGTGTCTGCAGTTGGTAAAATGCCCCTTAATTTCGAAATTCATGGATTAATCAAATTTGAAGACAAAAATACAAATTTAGAGAGCATATCTGAGGAATTATCGGCTTTGATTATAGATAAGAGTATAAACACAATGAATAACATGTTAAATGAAACTAAAGACATCAAAATACTAATTAACACCACAAATAACGCGCATACAACTGAAATTTCGGAAATTGTCCTCAAAGGATGGTGTTAAATAACAATAGCTATTATTTGAGAATTTGGATTAAAATGCTTTTAAATAAAATTTGATTCAAAGAAGACAGTATAAGACAAATTAAGCTGTAATACTTGAAATTGAGTAAAGGTGAAAAAAATGATGAAAATGACACACACTATCTGTCCATCCTGCAGTGTAGGTTGTGGAATAAACCTCATAACCAAAAATCAGGAAGTGGTGGGAACCTACCCCTACAAAAGACACCATATAAATGAAGGGAAAAACTGCTCGCGAGGGCGAAAATGTTTTGAAGTTTTAAGTGAAAAGACCAGATTAACATTCCCCCTCATAAAAAAGGGAAGTTTAATAGACTCTGATTGGGAAGAAGCTTTAAATATGGCTGTTAAAGAAATAAAATCCCTTAAAGGAGAAGAAATTGGAATTATTGCCTCTGGAAACTGCACCAATGAAGAATGTGAAATTTTAAAGAAATTTGCTGATGCTCTGGGCGTGGAAAACATTGGCTACAACAACCATAATTTTTCCAATTTTGATTTTGAAACTGGGAGTTTTGATGACGTGGAGAATTCCCAGTTTATCCTAATAATAGGCGATATATTAAAAGAGAATCCACTGATGGGGCGGAGAATAATACGGGCCAAAGAGAATGGCGCCGAAATAATCGCTGCAGATTATCCTGATAAAACCACCACAGGTATAAATGCAGATGAATACATCCAGATTAAATCCATCAAAGAATTTCTGGATAATCTAAGCTTTGAAGTTCAGAGTAAACTGAATGAGGATTCTATAATTATTGTAGGCAAATTAGACCATAAACAAGAATTAGATGAGTTTTATCAAATTGCCTCAAATTCAAATTCTAAAATAGTTTTAGTAATGGATGATTGTAACTCCCGAGGGGCTATGAATACCCTGCCTGTTTTAGATAAGGATGATTTGAAAACCCTTATTGAAGGGGTGAAATTATTATATGTTGTTGGGGATGATCCTGCCTCTTACACAGAAAAATCCTTCAAAAACCTAGATTTTTTAATCACACAAACTACCACCCTCAATGATACAGCTCTAATATCGGATATAGTTCTCCCCGGCGCTTTCTGGGCAGAAAAGAGCGGATCATTTACCAACTGCACAGGCAATATTCAAAAAATCCCACAGGTAGTTCCTGTAGCAGGAAAAGCCCTAGATGATGTAACTATTATTCAAAAAATTGCAGAAAAATTGGGTATAGATTTATAAGGTGATAATATGGACCCTAAATACTTACTGGTCAGAGCAAAAGATGAAAATTTACTGGAAAAAGGGGAATGTGGAGGTGCGGTAAGTTCAATTTTCAAATATGTTCTTGATAGCAATCTAGTTGATGGAGTTTTAAACTTGAGCCATGGAGAAGATATTTACGATGGCATTCCCAACTTAATTGAAGATTCAAATGATTTAGCACAGACAGGTGGATCTTTACACTGTGCACCGACCATGTTTGGAGATTTAATAAGTAAATATTTACAGGATATACGGCTAGCGGCGGCTGTGAAACCATGTGATGCCATGGCTATCAAAGAACTGGAGAATAGGCACCAAATTGATGGTGACAAAATTTATAAGATAGGTCTCAATTGTGGGGGCACTGTGCTGCCAGTTACCGCACGTAAAATGATAGAACTATTTTACGAAACCGACCCTGCCGATGTGGTGAAGGAGGAGATTGACAAGGGTAAATTCATCATTGAACTCAAGGATGGTAGTCATAAAGACCTAAAAATTGATGACCTTGAAGACGAAGGCTACGGAAGACGGGTGAACTGTCAAAGATGCGAACAAATGATTCCCCGCAATGCAGATATTGCCTGTGGAAACTGGGGAACCGAACCTGGATGGACCTTTGTAGAAATAATAACCCCCAAAGGAAAGGAACTTGTGGAAAATGCAAAACAAAATGGATACATAGAAGTTAAATCTCCATCAGAAAAAGCTGTAGCTATACGGGAGAAAGTAGAAAGTGTAATGATAAAAATGGCCAGGAAATTTCAGGATAAATATCTGGAAGAAAATTATCCATCCATTGAGAAATGGGATGAATACTGGAACAGGTGCATCAAATGTTACGCCTGTAGAGATGCATGCCCCCTTTGTTACTGCCGCGAATGTGAACTGGAAAAAGAGTTCTATAAAGATTCAGAAAACACCCCGCCGGACCCTCTTACTTTCCAGGGAGTTAGACTGTCACATGTATGTTACAGCTGTATTAACTGTGGTCAGTGCGAAGATGTGTGCCCCATGGAAATCCCAGTGGCCCGTATTTTCCATAGAATGCAGAAAAAATACAGGGATAACACGGGATTTATAGCAGGTATGAGTGAAGAACTACCGCCTCTTTACAGCCCTGAAAAAGAATAGATAAGGAGCAACTGTTTTACTAAAATTAAGGTGATAAAATGTCTGAAAATGAACCTAAAATAATCGGATTTTGTTGTAACTGGTGTTGTTACGGCGGAGCAGATACTGCAGGAACTGCCAGGATGCAGTACCCTCCAGGAGTTAGGATTATCCGTGTCATGTGTTCAGGGAGAATTACCCCATCCATGATACTCAAAGCATTCAAAGAAGGAGCCGATGGTGTGTTCGTGGGCGGATGCCACATTGGAGACTGTCATTACGATGCTGGAAACTACAAATGGAGAAGAAGAGCCAAATTCCTGGAAGAATTGATCCCTGAATTCGGAATAGATGGAGATAGATTCAGATTTGAATGGATCTCTGCATCCGAGGGTGAAAAATTCCAAAAAACAATGACAAAATTTTATAACACCCTAAAATCACATGGATCCATTCAAAGGAACTTTTCAAAGTGATTCTAATCTCTCATCTATTTTTGATATTTTCAGAGGTTTAGATTCTATTCATTTTTGTCTTTTTACATGGCTCATGTCTATAAAAAATGATTTGCGTAATTACTATAAAACATAGAATTAATTTAAATATATAACCAGTAAGTAACATCTCCCATACTCTATTTTTAATGTCAATTTTTGTATATTTCATTTATAAGACTTTTTAGTGGAATACTCAATTTCAAAGAGAACAGTATCTAAAAAATATTTCTTTAATTACAAAGAGAGCATTCGCTATGTTTATATATTGTGATAGTGCTATTACAATTAACAAAGATATTTGAAACATCAAATAGAGAAATTCTTTAAAGGAGATGAGAACATGATTATGGTAACTGCTAAAATAACAGCCAAATCAGGTGAAAGAGACAATGTTATTGCAAAAGCGCAAGATCTAATCACATCAAGTCGTTTAGACCCTGGATGTATCAGTTACAATTTATATGCAAGCACTGAAAATAAGAATGTTTTATTAATGCTTGAACAATGGGAAAATTTTGAACTTTTACAGTCACATATGCAAACAGAACATTTCAAAGTATTTGGTACAGCCACAGAAGATATTTTAGCAGAGGAAATGGATATCAGCGTTTATTCAGCAGCGATAAAATATTAACAGGATAACTATAGCAATCCACATCTGTTTACTTATTTGAAAAATTTATTTTACAATTTTAAACTTTTTATGATTAAATAATGAAAATATTACATAAAATATTCAATTTTATTTAAAATTACACCATACTATAATGTAATTTTAATATATTAATGCAATTTTAATTTCTTTTCTAATCTATTAGTTAATTATAACTATAACAAATAAATAATTACTTCTGTGTATGAATTTAGCATACCTATTCGGAGGAAATGAAATGAAAAACTATTTCGACTTAAAAGGAAAAGTGGCAGTTGTTACAGGTGCTTCAGGTGGTCTTGGAGCAGACGCAGCAAGGGCATACGCACAAGAAGGTGCTGATGTAGCCCTTTTAGCAAGGAGAAAAGAAAAATTAGAGTCCTTAGCAGAAGAAATCGGATCAACAGGAGTGAAAGCTCTCGCGGTTCAATGTGACGTTGCCGATGAAGAAAGCGTTAAAAATGCAATTGATGAAGTAATTAAATATTTTGGAAAAATAGACATCCTCTTAAACAATGCAGGTATTGCAGTTCGCGGTGGCGTCCATAGTTTAAGTGTTGAAGACTGGGATAAAGGGATGGATGTAAATGTAAAGGGCATATTCCTGGTTTCAAAATATGTCCTTCCACACATGATGGAAAATAACTATGGAAAAATCATAAACACAAGTTCCATCAATTCTATTGCCGGTGATAAAAGCGAAATGTTCATACGCCACGTTTACAATGCATCAAAAGCAGCTGTTCGTGGTTTAACCATGGGTATGGCATGTTCATATGGAAAATATGGAATTACTGTAAATGCTGTCGCTCCCGCTCTTTTTGAATCCGAAATGACATCAAACACACTTTTCAAATCCGAAGAATTCCTGGAAAGATACAGCAATGTCGTGCCTCTCAATCGTCCGGCTAAAAAAGGAGAATTAAACGGACCCATCATATTCCTGTCATCAGAAGCGTCTTCGTATATAACAGGACAGACAATTTTTGTAGATGGCGGTTTTTCAGTGGTTTGATTTAAAATATAAAACTTTCCACTTCTTTTTTACGATTTATAAGAGGAAAAACTATGAAATTTGATGAAGATAAAATTATTCAAAGTACAATCAACAGAAAACAGTTAAAAATTAGATTTTCAAAAAATTCAAATGTTTATGACTCCTTTACTGAATTAGAAAAAAAAGCTTTTGAAGAGGGTAATATCTCAAAAAAACATAAGGAACTCATGGCATTATCCATTTCCATTGTTATTAAATGCGAACCATGTATTGAATGGCATGTACAGCAAGCCTATTTGGCGGGTGCATCCGATGAAGAAATATTTGAAACTATAGATGTAGCTATAGAAATGGGCGGTGGTCCTGCTGCTGCTTATTCGCGATTTGCTTTAAATGCATTAGATTTCCACAAAAAACAAACTAAATACTAAATTTATGTCACAAAAAATGTAATTAACTATTTTTGAATTCATTTACTCTTTTAATTAGAAAAAATTATTCAACTTGAATCCTTCTAACTAATAATACTGCATACTATTTTAAAATACGCTCATGTTCACAAAAACTTCGGTTTTTGTGACCGTAAAAATCTGCGATTTTTACATGTCCATGATCCTGTGCGTGAGTTATACTTTATGTTAAATTGTAGTTTTAATTGATTATATGGGATTTATCTTAAAAAAAATGCAATTTACTTAACCAGTAATCAAATGAAAATGAAGCAATATTATTTACATAACATTCTGGGTATGAGCGTTAAAATATTAAAATTAAGGCAAATATCTCATTCTAAGTACATTGAACCCTATGGCTGCCGCAAATAAAGCTAAGCGATCACAGAGGCCTATGACATTAAACAACATACCAATGATTGCCGAAATTCCAACTGTGGCATGGACTATTCTGTTTCTTGTCAGAGAAATAATTTTTTAAACCTTCAACTATTTTCATGGTCTCCTCTTATATCATTTTCAGATATATTGTTTTTTGATATATCAATTTTAGATATATCGAGATCTTATATATTATAGTATATAAAGTTTGGGTTTTTTTTCAAAAATATAAAATTTCAACGGCATTTATACAGGCGATCTAGTTAAAAAAGTACATTGGAGACTGTTCTAAATATGAATATAACAATCATTATCTAAAGAAATATTTTAAAGGAGATGAAATGTATGATTATGGTAACTGCCAAAACAGCTAAACTTTGTGAAAAAATTGTATCAAACACAAAAAAAATCTAATTCGATCTACTCATTTAGAGCCAGATTGTATTAGTTATAATTTATATGATAGAACTGAAGACAATAATACTCTGCTAATGCTTAAAAAATGGAAAACCCAAGATATGTTAAATTTAAACATGCAAACAGGGCCTTTAAACCATTTAATACAGCTATCGAAAATATTCTATCAAAAGAAGTGGATATTGCCATTTATTCCATTAATGAATTAATAATATAATCTAATTAATGAAGTATTTATTTTTAATTTATTAAAATAGTAAAAAATCTATAATTTTTCTGAGTGACGTATTTATATAGTACTTTAATCAATTAATCACCAGTTAGCACTAACTGAAAAGGAAAGGTGGTCATATGAATTGTTCAAATTGTGGAGAAGATATTGGGGAAGCTAAATTTTGCCCGCAGTGCGGTAGCAAGGTAGAAGAAATCCTGGTTGCTGAAGAAACACCTGTAGAAGTTTCATCTGAAAAATACTGTCCTGAATGCAATGTAATAGTTGAAGAAGCTAATTTTTGCCCAGATTGCGGTGGAAAAACAGAACCCGCTCCAAAAGAAGAATTAGAAACAAAAGTTGAAAAAAACACCAATTACGCAAGTAAATACTCAGTTCAAGCGTTTTTAGACAGAACTGCTGAAAAATTCGAAGGTAATGAAATATTCGAACTTGAAAACGATTACCTGCTTGATGTTAATCTTAATGGTAAAGTTTGGGCAAAACTGGGATCTATGGTAGCCTACACTGGTGAAGTGAAATTTAAAAAGCAGAGTTCCCTTGAAGGGGGAATTGATAAATTTATAATGAAAAAAGTTAGCGGTGAAAGCAGTAAGCTTATGTCCGCATCAGGATATGGAAACGTATTTCTCGCCGATGACGGTAAAAGAGTAACCATTCTAAACCTTGAAGGCAGCAGGTTATATGTAAATGGAAACGATATCCTTGCATTTGAAGAAAACATCGACTGGGATATTAAAATGATGTCGGGTGCTGGTTCAATGTCCGGAGGAATGTTCAATATAAGACTCCAGGGATATGGAATGATAGCCATAACAACTCATTATACTCCCATAACACTTGCAGTAACCCCCGACAGGCCAGTTTATACTGATCCAAATGCGACAGTAGCATGGTCTGACGGATTATCCATTGACTACAAAACAGATGTGAATTTAGGTACATTACTAGGTAGAAGCAGCGGCGAAACATTCCAGATGGCCTTTAGAGGCAATGGTTTTGTAATTATTCAGCCTTACGAAGAAACTGCTGTAGGCCTTGGTTAAGTTTAAAACTGATAAAATCATGGTTAAATCCTAAAATTTTAACCATGTACCTAATTTTTTACTTATTTAAAATAAATATATTTTATAAAGAATAACACTCGCATAATTTTTTTTGACAGACAATATTTATAAACAATAATCACATGATATAAACCCGTTTAAAAAAGATTAATTTCAGGAATAAGATAGTGAAAAATGCGAAAATAGGTGGATTTAATGATGGAAGACATATATGAACGCTCACTTGCTGGAGAAATTACAAAAGAAGACGCTTTAAAGCTTGTAGATTCAAATCCATTCCAGTTATTTGATACTGCTGACAGGTTGCGCCAGGAACTTGTAGGTGATGAGGTTACCTTCGTCGCCAACAAAGCCATAGATATTACAGATCACTGCATGATTGGATGTGCTTTTTGCTCTTTTAGAGACCATATTGGATATGAAATGACAACCGAAGAAGTACTGGAAAGTATTAAAGAAGCAAAAGACATAAAGGCCACTGAAATCTGCTTATTCGGCGGCATTATGCCCCACATGACAGTGGACTATTACTGTGATCTTATCAGTACGATCAAGTCAGAATATGATATCTGTCTTCACGCATTGTCCCCTGTAGAAATTTATCAGACCGCAAAATCATCGGAAATAAGCACATATGATGCTTTAAAGGCCCTTAAAAAAGCAGGGATGGACACCATGACAGGTGCATCTGCAGAAATCCTTGTAGATTCTGTAAGAGAACAAATATGTCCTAAAAAGGTCACAACAGACGAATGGGTGAACATAATTAAAGAAGCCCATAGTTTAGGCATTCCAACCACATCCACCATCATGTACGGCAGCGTAGAAACATGGGAAGACCGTATTGACCACATGATGATACTCAGAGATATACAGCGTGAAACAGGGGGCTTTACAGAACTCGTCCCAATGACATTCTTAAATCAAAACAATGAACTGGGCCAAATATCAGAAGGTGCCAGCGGAATGGAGGATCTGAAAGTGCATGCAATTGCAAGGATTCTCTTTGGTAGAGACATGCCCAATATTCAAGTTTCATGGATAAAAATGGGTATTAGGGCATCACAAATAGCTCTACACTGCGGGGCAAATGATTTAGGAGGCACCATGATGGAAGATAAAATATCTATAGCTGCAGGTGCATCAGACGGAGATTATTTACCTCGAGAACGGATGATTGAAATTATAGAAGATATAGGGCGGATACCAGTAGAACGTACCACTACCTATGAACGTGTTTAAAAATCATCATATATAGGGCATTAGCTGTATAAAGATATGATTGCCCAAATTATTTTTTTATTTGTTCTAAAATCTCTCAAAATTGAGATATTATGTACCAAAAAATAGAATGTGTTTAAAGCAGTTCTATTAAGTAAAATCTAAACTTGTTTTCCTAAGTCAACAATTTTATAAAAATTAGAAACAATGTACATCAGCCAGCACATATCTAAAATATAAACTCTTCTTAAATAGCTCCTAAAAGATTTATACGAGCTTAATTTGACTATATATTTTATTCAATTATATTACATTATTATTATGCCAAAAGACTATTTTTAATAAGTTTAATATTATATTGTAGCATTTATTCGTTTTCCCATTTAACATAAATAAAATCATTTTAAAAATTCAGTTTTCATTTATTTAATCATTACTTGTCCTTTTATGTTAAAAAAATTTGAATCTCTACTAAAAACTACAAAAAGGCTCTTTTAATGAAATATGGTTAAAATAAGGTAAAAATTGGTAACAATTTGGGAAAATACTTATTACAAATCTCAAAAATAACATATACTGTCTTTAAATGGAATTAACAATGACTGCGTTTAAACAAGTTCTTGTAACTTGTTTGTTCACTTTCTTTAGCCATTTAAATTTGTTTTATCTGGATACTTGCAGCAGGAAATAATTTAGGAGTTTTTAAATGCCAAATTTATTTACACGTGCGCAAAAATTCAGATTAGATTTTTTAATCCCGTTGATTCTAGGTCTTTTAGTAATCATTACCAGACTCCCATTTACAAGCAAATTTCTCTATGAATGGGATTCAGTTAATTACTCCCTGGCATTTGAAAACTACAACATTCTGCAGCAGCAGCCGCATCCACCAGGTTACTTGCTGTATGTAGCTCTAGGAAAAGCTGTTAACTACCTATTCAATGATCCAAATATTAGTATGATATTTTTATCAATACTTTTCAGTATTTTAAGTGTTATCTTAGTCTATTTTATGGCTAAAGATATATTTTCCAGAAAAGCAGGCATCATAAGCTCATTATTACTAATATTCAATCCATTTATATGGTTTTACGGAGAAATTGCAAGTATATACATTTTCGAGGCATTTTTCAGTATTTTAATAGCTTATTCATCATATAAGCTTTTTAAAGGTAATGAAAAATTTATATACATTTCTGCATTTGTACTCGGCTTATCTGGAGGTTTTAGAACAGACATACTTGAATTTATGCTTCCTTTATGGATATTCTGCATATGGAGTGCCAGAATTTATTATACCAAAATTGTTAAAGGTCTGCTGATATTTGTTATTGCTCTATTATTATGGCTATTACCCTCAGTTATTTTAACTGGAGGCCTGGAAAGTTATATCCATATTTTAAGATACACTTCTGAAGCTGCAAGCTATACTTCTCTAATATTCGGTGCCAGTATCAGCCAGCAAATCCTAAATACAGGAGTCTGCATCATATGGTCATTAGTTGGACTTACACTCATAGGAATTTTAATTAGCGCACTCTTTTTAATTTATCACAGAGGAAATTTAAAATCTAAAGTCATTTATTATCTTAAAAAGCCTTTAAATACCTTCTTTCTACTATGGATCATTCCGTCTTTCCTATTTTACTTATTTATCTACATAGTAAAACCCGGATACTTACTGACAGTCCTGCCTGCAGTCATGATCCTATTAAGCTACATCATTATTCGTATTTCATCAGATATACACTTTAATTTCCCCAAAATATCCAAAAAGCATGCTTTAGGTTTTATATTACTAATTTATGTTATATCAAATACCATCTACTTTGTATATCCATATAATCTTCACAATGACCAAATCTGGGAAACACCTACCGATAAAATGGAAACAAATCAGGAAATCTGGTTTGGTATAGACATAGGTTTAATTTATAACAACGCTAAAATTAATGCAAACGATGAAAACACCCAGTTACACATTGAAAATATATTGAACATCTCAAATTCAGATCCAGAGAGCACTGTAATTGTTATTAGAGATATCACCAGGGAAGACGAAGGTTTCAACTGGAGAAAAGCAATGTATTATCTTCCAGGCTACGAAGTTTATTATCTATTTGACCATGAAAACTCGGGAATCGATGGTAATGTTTCTGTATGGCATGGTAAAGATCACAGCTACAATATCTCCAAATCTAGTGTCGAAGATATAAAATTAAACTCATCTACTACCAAGATCATCTGGGTAATGAGCAATGAAACCACATTTTATCAGGAAGTAAAAGATAACTTTGGAGTAAGCAGAATTAATCTCCCAAATGGCATGAAACTTTATTGTTCCTATGTTGGAAACCAGACTTCAGATATAAAAATCAGCGGTTTTATTTTCCAGCATTGAACACTAATACTCATTTTATAACGCCCAATATTCTATCAGAACTTTGTAAATCAATGCCCAGATAACACAGTGAAAAATTATATTACCATGATGAGATAATTAAAAAATAACATGCGTTATAAAAGTTTAACAGTTAGTTTAAAACTAAAAAAGAGCAAATAAGTTAAATTTTATATATAAATAAGTATCACGGAGATTTAATATGCCAAAAAGATATGAAGGGATGGCTTACTGGGAAATTGTAAGTAGACAAATGGGAGTTGTAACTAAATCAGAACAGGAAAGATTTAAAGGCGCTAAAATTACAGTTATAGGCTGCGGTGGGATCGGAGGTGCCGCAACAGAGATGCTTGTAAGGATGGGAATTGGAAATCTCAGGATAATCGATAAAGACGCTTTCGACGTTTCAAATATTAACCGCCAGCTTATGAGCAGTTTCTACAGTGTGGGAAAATCTAAAGTAGGGACAACTTACGAGACTTTAAAGTCAATAAATCCATTTACAAATATCGAAGCCATTGAAGAAGAAGTAAATGAGGATAATGTGGAAAGAATTGTTAAAGACAGCGATATTGTCATAGACGCTCTTGATAATTTAGTTACAAGAATTACAGTCAGCAGACATGTTCGTGATTTAGATATTCCATTTATTCACGGCGCAATTCATGGAACAATGGGACAGGTTACTGTTTTCACAAAGGACACTCCTACCTATGAAGAAATGTTTAAGCTGCCTTCATGCGGTAAAGAATTAACTGATGAAGTAGTTAAAAAAATAAAAGATATCGGTGCAGAAGTTCCACCTGTTATTGGTCCTGTTCCAAACATAGTTGGATGCTTACAGGCTTTTGAAGCTTTTAAACTTATTACATTAGAAGGAGAACCAATCATGGCACCCGATGTTTTAATGTTCGATTTACTTAATAAAGAGCCATTTTCAGTGATTAAATTCTAAAAGTGGAAACTTTAACCCAAAACATCTTGGGAGAATTTTTTAAATCCAATTTTTTCTATAACTGCACCTACTCTCTTTTCAACACCCTGTTCGCTGTAATAATCTATTATTCTACCTATTAACTCAATTACTTCATCATCCGAGAGGTTTTTAGCCAGCAGCTTGCCAATTCGAGGTTTAATTCCACAATTTCCCCCAACCAGCAGTTTCCAACCTTTACCAGTTCCAATTAAGCCAATATCACGGACAG
Source organism: Methanobacterium bryantii (assembly GCF_002287175.1). Classification (NCBI taxonomy): domain Archaea; kingdom Methanobacteriati; phylum Methanobacteriota; class Methanobacteria; order Methanobacteriales; family Methanobacteriaceae; genus Methanobacterium; species Methanobacterium bryantii. Next base: position 58,753 of record NZ_LMVM01000039.1, read on the forward strand.
CAGATTCACCGCATGAATTTGGACATCCCGAAACAGCTATTTTAAGTTTACGTGGAGTTGGAACCCCACAATAAAATTCATTGATCTTCTGACTCATCCCTACACTGTTTTGATATCCTTTTTTACAGCAGATATCACCTATACAAGATTTAGCAGGTCTTACACATTTACCAAGGTGTCCCCCAGGTTTCATTCTCAAATCTTCCCATACCCTGTCTAAATCTTCTTCCCTAATTCCATGAAGAGATATCCTGCCTTCAGAGGTCAATTTCATTATTTTAATATTATACTTATCCGCTGCATCTGCTATTTTCCTTAACATTGCAGAATCAACTATGCCTCCCGAAATATAAGGAATAATAGCATATGTTTCCATATCTTTTTGAACAGAAGCTCCTTTTTCTGGTATATTTTCTTTCAAATTTTTTACCCCCTTTTAAAGGTATAAAAAGCCGGATATATGATCCTCCCACATAAATCCAAATATTTTGCATTTTATTAAACAATTGAAAAACCTTTGAATACGAAAATATTCATTAGAAATATTCTATCTTGACAAAAGAACAATCTAATAGTAGTTATACTCCAATAAAATTAAATATGTTGTTATTTAATGGTTTAATAATTGAAATATTTTTTTCAAAACATTTATATACCAGTAAAAGGAAATCTTCTTCCGGTGTATAATTACTCTAATTATCATGGAGGTAAACAATGTCAGACAAAATAGGACAAGTTATTGAAAATATTGAAAAATGCGGCACAAAATTCGTAAGGCTGCAGTTTGTAGATATACATGGAACCCCCAAAAACATGGCAATTCCACTGGTTAAGCCAGATCAAATGGAAGATATATTAAAAGACGGTCTTTTATTCGATGGTTCCTCTGTTGAAGGATTTGTAGATATTAATGAAAGTGATTTAATTCTTAAACCAGACCCTGATACTTTTTCAACTCTCCCATGGAGACCAGAAGAAAAAGGTGTTTGTAGATTTATCTGTGACGTCTACTGGCCAGAAGGAAAACCTTTCGAAGGAGACCCAAGATACATACTTAAAAGGGCTTTAGAAAAAGCTGAAAAAGCAGGATATGAATATAACGTTGGTCCAGAACCAGAATTCTTTATATTAGACCAGGACGAAGAAGGAAACCTGATCCCTAACGATAACGGTGCATACTTCGATGTAGAACCTGTAGACCAGGGAACTGACATCAGAAGACAGCTAGTCATGGATCTGGAAGCTTTAAACTTTGATGTAGAAGTAAGCCACCACGAAGTGGCCCCAGGTCAGCACGAAATAGATTTCAAGTTTGATAACGCATTAAAAACTGCTGATGCAGTAATCACATTCAAACAGGCTATAAAAGCTATTGTAGACACAATGGGCTACATGGTAACATTCATGCCAAAACCATTCTTTGGAGAAAACGGAAGTGGAATGCACTGCCACCAGTCATTATTCAAAGGCGGTGAAAACGTTTTCTACGACCCAGATACTGAAACCCAGTTATCACAGGAAGCAATGTACTTCATGGGAGGTTTATTACAGCACTCCCCAGCTTTAACAGCAATTTGTGCTCCTACCATAAACTCTTACAAACGTTTAGTACCAGGATACGAAGCTCCTGTATACGTAGCTTACGGTCTCAAAAACAGGTCTACACTGGTAAGAATTCCTGCATCCCGTGGAAAAGGTACCCGTGTTGAACTGAGAATGCCTGACCCATCCTGTAACCCATACCTTGCATTTGCTGCAATGTTAGAAGCAGGTTTAGACGGTATGAAAAACAAAGTCGACCCTGGAGAACCAACTGAAATTGATGTATTCGGAAAAAGCATAGAAGAACTCAAAACTCTCGGAATAGATGTTTTACCTTCCAGCCTATGGGAAGCATACCATGCACTTGAAAAAGACGATGTTGTGAGATCCACATTAGGCGACCACATATACACTCAATTTAGAGATATTAAAAAGGCAGAATGGGACGATTACAGAATACAAGTATTCAATTACGAATTAGACAAGTATTTAACTATCTAATTCCCCCTTTCTCATTTTTAATTTTTTTGAAAAGTTTAAATTAGTCAAAAATCAATAGAATTTCAGCACCTAAATAAAAAGCGTTTAGGTTTAATTTTACAATTACAATTTTATATAACTCAAATTTGGTGAAGAAATGCCTGATGAAACTGATCGTAAAATGATAGAAATCCTGAGGATCCTTGCAGATCAAAATAAAGTTCTTGGTGCAAAAACAATTGCAGAAGAACTGAAACGGAAAGGTTATAACCTGGGAGAGCGAGCGGTACGATATCATATGCGTATTTTAGATGAAAAAGGTTTTACAGAACGTATAGGATATGCCGGTAGAGAAATAACTGAAAAAGGATTAAAAGAACTTGAAAAAGGTCTTATTTATGATCAAGTAGATTTTGCTTTTTCTAAATTTGAAGGAATGATATACAAAACTTCTTTAGACCCACAAGAAGGTAAAGGGTCAGTAATTGTAAATACATCCAGTTTTATATACGACCAGAAAGTTGTCGACATAATTAAAGAAGTATTCAGTAAGGGAATTGCAGTAAGCCCCTATGTTAAATTTAACGATAACAGATCCAGTGAAGAAAAAACTTCGGATAATAACGAAATTATGTTAAATACCATTTGTGGTACCACCATAGATGGAATGCTCCTAAATGCAGGAATTCCCGTAATCCCGCAATATGGAGGCCTTGTAAAAGTAGAAAATTATGTTCCTAAACGTTTTACCGAATTGATATCTTATAAAGAAACATCCATGACTCCTATTGAAGCATTTACTGCAAAAGAAATAACATCAGTATTAGATATAGCCAGAGAAGGAACTGGATTACTTCCTGCAAATTTCAGGATAATCCCTGCAGTTGCAAGAGATAATGCCGTTAACCTTTTTAAACAATTCCAGAAAATAGGAATATCTGGACTTTTAAAAATAGGTAAAAACGGAGAACCTGTTCTCGGAGTTCCCGTAGAAGATGATATGGTTGGTATTGCAATAACTGGAGGAATAGCTCCACTTTGTGCTGCAAAAGAAGCAGGCTGTTCTGTTAACATCAAATTAGCCGAAAACATAATGGAATTTGGAGATATGGAAAAGTTAGTTCCTTCAAAACCTGCATTAAAAACCAGCAACTCTGAAACTGGAGAAAAAGTTAAATTTTTACTTTCAAAGGCATGGAACCTCATATACAACGTGGACTTTGACATCGAAACACAAAAAGGCGACGTAATTGTAAATGTATCCTATGTAACTAACGATGACCTTGATGATGCACTTGAAATAATAAACCGTGTATTCCAGACTAAGCCGGAGTACTGTACAAGTAAATTTTATAAAATAATTCCCCATGCAGACGGCGACAGAACTGGAATTGCCACAGTATGCAGCTTTACCATTGACGGCATACTGGTTAAAAACGATATACTTGTAACTCCAAAATACAGCGGAATTCTTGAGATAGAAGAAAAAGGTCCGAGGTTTACAGAACTTACATCATACAGTGGATCATCCCTTGATCCCCATGAAGTTTATATTTCAAAGGGAATGACATCAGTTTTAGATTCATTAGAAGGAACTGGAAGGATACTTGCAAGTTTAAGGGAAATCCCATACATGGCAAGGTCCAGTGCAATAGATATTTTAGATAAGGTACAGGAAACCGGATTTTCAATCCTTAAAATAGGAAACCCAAGTGAACTTCTTTATAACGCCAAGGTAGAAAGATATCACGTGGGTATAGCAGCTCCAGGTGGCCTGAATCCAATTGCAGCATTAAACGAAGAGGATATACCGGTTAATGTAAAAGCTGTGGAAACCATGATGAACCTATCTGATATGGAAGAGTTTTAGATCTTCCAAAAGCTTTATTTATTTTACTGCTGATTCTTATATAAGGTGTAATCAAATGCTTATCGATGAAATCATATACAAACCAATCGGAACTATACACTCCCCATTCAAAAATCTAGAAGGTATGCCTATACAACCAATAGGTGCAAGAGGCGTTGAAGGAGAGATACAGCTAGACGAAAAATATGAAGAAGGACTTAAGGATCTTGAAGGATTCTCACACATAATTTTAATCTACCACCTCCACCTTTCAAAAGGATATTCACTACAGGTAAAACCATTCTTAGATACTGTAAAAAGAGGAATATTTGCAACCAGGGCCCCAAAACGTCCAAATGCAATAGGAATGTCAGTAGTGTGCCTTGACAAAATAGAAGGATCCACTGTATACATATCCAACGTGGATGTTGTTGATGGTACTCCCCTTTTAGATATTAAACCATATATACCTAATTTTGATAAATGTAAAGGTGAAGAACTGCGGATCGGATGGTTTGAAGACAAACATGAAAATGCAAATCATAAAAAGTCTGATGACAGATTCATAGATTAAATTATCTTCTTATTTTTATTTTAATATATTTTTAATATCTAATTATGTAAATTTCTTACATAAAAATTATTTAATCTAATTTTTTAAGATAAAAAGTACCTAAAATGCTTTTAGATAAATTTAAAAACTCGAATTATTTTATAATACATATCAACGTCATTATTTAACTTATATCCTCCATAAAAGCATGGAAAAAGTATTTAATATATAAAACCCAACATATAATATAATAATAATAGGAGGAAGATATAATGAAATTAAGTGCAAGGAACCATATTAAAGGAACTGTAGAAAAAGTTGACGAAGGCGCAATTATGGCCAGCGTTAAAATAAAAATTGATGCCCCCGACACAATAACCTCCATAATAACCAAAGAATCCATTAAAGATCTAGATATCAAAGCAGGCGATAAAGTAGTAGTTATCGTTAAATCCACCGAAGTCATGATCGGAAAAGAATAATATTAATTACATGTTTTCTCAACCTCAAAAATCGTAGATTTTTGATAGTATTTAATGCCGAGGAATTTTTAAATTCGACACCCCGAAAACCTATGGTTTTCGAAGACCGCAGAAATTTTTATAAAAATTTCTGCAGGGTTCTTTTTAAAAACTGAAATTAATCGTTAGTTATACTTCTAATTTTTAATTTATTGAACTTTCAAATGCTTAAACACACACTAACCCTTTATTTAAAGCCCTGTAAAAAAAACATGTTAAATTATAATGATTAATCCCTTGTTACAGCTTTAAAAATCCCATTTTCTTCATAGACAAATAATATGACTTCACCATTTACAGGACATGGTTTTACCGGCTTATCCCCTTCATTAAATATTATTCCCTTTGTAATAGGGCGACCATCTGGAGTAAATATTCCATCAATACCTGCCCCAATAAGCTTTTCAACTGGCTGCGGTCCCTTAAGTTTCCTAATTCTTCCTATTTGTAAAAACCTACCATCATTTCCAGCATATGCTAGCCCTAGTCCTGCCACAGCTCCAATTACACCACTTCCATTTCCGCCAATGCTTTCCAGTTGAATGTTAGAATTTAATGCAAGATTCCAGGCCCTTTTGGAGATAATAACTGTTTCCTTAGCATCTTTACCATAAGCAACAACCGCTGGTGAGATACAACTTTCATGAGCTACAGCAAGCCCCGGATTGCTGCCATTATTAAAATTATCCTGCATCACTTCTTTAACCGATTCAAAAATATTGTCAACATACTCTTCTTCAGTATCTACATGAATAACAGCACCAAAGTTATGCAAAGAAAAATTGATGTCGGGATGCACGTAAAACTGGTGCCGTGTAACGCCGTAAACAGGATATTTTTTTGAAATTTCGCCTGCAATTATACGTGCAAATTTGCCTGTGCCCACAGATTCAGAGTTTCCGGTGTCGTCGATGCCTACATAAATTGTCATTTAAATCATTACTCATTTATTTTGAAAAATATCATGCGACTGTTGAATTAAAAACAGTAACATAAGCCGAATCAACGGCCTTACCATTTACAGGAGTTAATATAATGTCGTAACGGGAATTAGAATTAGCTTTGATTTCAGCAATTACTCCTTTGTTTTCAGCAATTTCAGTCCCGTTTATATCATATCCAACCACAAGAATCTTAAAATTGCTATAACTTTTATTTGCATTGTTAATTAATAAACCGCTTACTTCATAAGACCCATTCCTTAAATCTATTATATCCGGCATATTATCTGGCTCTATTCCAGTTGAAAAGTCGCTCATAACTTCACCAGAACCAGACTCCCTAACTACACCTTCCGAAGATCCAGATCCTGAAACTCCCCCTGTAGATGTGAATCCATATATTAATGCCATTACTAAAACTATGCTGATTACTCCTGTTATGGGGATCATTTTCAGGTTTTTATTTTCTATTTCCTCTACTTTCTTAGCAGCGAAGCTCCCAAGAGCTGCAGCTAAAAGATAGCCTGCAATTGTACCAATTAAAATTAAGTAATTCTCAGGCATGTTTACTGTACGTGTCATTTCTGCATACAATTTGGCCAATAATGAAATTATTACAACGATTAGCCCCCCATAAATTCCATACTGTATCTTTTTCTCCTTAGAGAGGAAAGTAGTTGTAAATCCTCCAACTGCAAGGGTAATTGCTCCAATTACAAATCCAATTAATCCAGAAGAAGATAAATCATATGCCCCTGTAACTGACCCCAAAAAAACATTGTAAATATACATAACAATAATTCCCACTATAATCGCGATAACTGGATGATATCCATTAAATGTTTGTCTGCTGTCTTTATCTGCCATTTTCCCAAGAAAGCCACCTATTCCTGCAAAAATAGGGGCGAAAATTAATACACGGTAATCTCCCAAAACTAAAGTAATTACTGCCAATATTAAACCATAATATATACTGTACCTAATTTTTTTACCTGCTGCAAACCATGTAGCTATTCCCCCACCTAAAATAAAAAGGAATACTGTTAAACTACCTAAATAAATATTTAAGGCTACACTTAAACTTATTTCACATATAAAAAGCAAAATTGTAGTTATTAATGCAAGAATTATTGATAAAAAGGGTTTCATTATTATCACCTGTAATTTTCATAACTTCATCAACATTAATAAACAGATACTATTTTAAAGTTCACTTTTAATAAGCGCAAATTACTGTACTTTCTGAATTCCCAGTTTAACAGTACTTTCAAAGCATTTAAATGTCAGATATCGATTTAGTAAATTAGTGTGTCCTGTTTTAACAGACCATTTAACTCATCCAGCATATCACGTGTTATTTATCATTATCGTTTTTCCAGTTTTAGGGTCCTTATAAACTGTACCTAACTGAGTTAAACCATTTGAAGAGCTGGAAGATGAATTTTCAGAAGTTACATTCACCTCTTTACCCAATTTAAGGTCAACAGTTTTACTTACTTCCTGCGGTGATGAATTCATGAATATTATGGTAAATATAAGGAACCCAACTGCTAGTACCAGCATACAGTCTATCATGTTTACAGCGTAGATCATAGGGTCTATCTCTTCATCTGAAGAGAGTATTTTTTTCCGCCGTTTCATCATCTTCTTTTTCAACATCAGGAAATCTCCAGAATTGTGTCCACCAGGGTTTCAAGGTTTGAAATATCTTCTTCATACCACCTGCGCCTTATTTTTGATGTAATGAACGCAACCGCTGCAGCAGCCATACCTAGTACTGCTGCATCAAACGCAATTAACAGGTGCTGTGCCAGACTTTGAATGTCCCCAGAACCTAAAGCTGTAAGTCCTGGACCTAATGGAATTAAAGTCCCCATAAGACCAATTGCTGGAGAAATCTTTGCGATTATATCCGTCCTCTCCAGTTTCTTAGATGCCCATAAACCTTCATCCTCCACCATTTTAATGGCCAGAGATTCCCTAAAGTCCTTACTCACGTTTGAACTCCCTGCTAAAGTTTTGAGTACTTCTTTATGCCTCTTTGGAATCTTACCTTCTTCAATCACTTTAATTAATTCATCATGATTTCTACCCTTTACAGCTAAAATCTGATTTATAAATTGTTTAATGTCAAATTCATGTTTTCTCCGCTTGTAATATTCCGCCAGCAGGATGCCCATGTTAATCAGAGCATATATAAAGAAAAGTGAGAGTACAATCAGTACCGGTGTCAGGAGACACTGGGTAACTGCATGCATTGTGCTGTCAAACATATCGTTGATGGAAGCTGTTACCATTTAACCACCTTTTCATTTAATGTATTGTTTAAATTGATTGTTTTTTTTATTTAAGAGATTTAATTATCGGAATTATGTAAATGAACCAAATGGGACCCACGTCACTCTTCCCTCTTGATTCCATAGAAGTAACCTGCAGCCAGCAGGCCGATTATCAACAGTACTGCCAGGATATACATTGCCAGAGTATTGTCTTGAGCTTGAGGAGTAGTTACATTAACCTCATTTGCTTTTTTATTCCCACTGCCCCCGCCGCCGCCAGTCTGTAGATTTTGCAGGAGATTATTTTTCTCTGATGAAGTCAAATTACCTATAGCACTGGCAAGTTCAGCGTTGCCCAGAGTATCGATAAGATCAGTGCCACTGCCTGTTCCATTACCATTTCCATTGCCCGTGCCGTTGCCGGTTCCGTTACCTGTACCGTTACCCCTGCCGTTTCCATTACCGTTTCCATTACCATTATCAGTATCATTCTTGCTGAGAATGGTTAGAGTATCAGCCCTTGCAGCAGCTACTCTATTTTCCATATGGATACCGTAGCCCTCCAGTACAAGTGTGTCAAACCGTGCCGTGGCTTTTATATTTTTACCTGCCGCTGCAGGAAGCACTTTGGCTGTTAAAATTGCAGTTTTTTGCTGGCCCCTTTCAATACACCTCATCCTGTATACATCCCATATTCCCGTGCTTGGATTATAATTCTGCAGATTTCTATCCGGTACAACAAAAGACATGTACTGCAGTCCATCAGGTACAGGCATGTATATCTTCAGAGGGCACCAATCTACCAACCCATTGTTAGTTGCAGTTACAGTTATGGTAACTGTATCACCCACATTTGCTACCTGCGGATTAACTGAAACAGTTAAATATCCATTAAATAGAGTAGTTGGATCTATCGGCAGCACAATGGGAGTATCATTACCCTCGCCATCTGCAGATATAGCCCCCATTGTTGAAAATATGAAAAATAATGCCATTATTATTGGAATTATTGGAATAACTGATTTTATAAGTTTCATTTTCACTCCATGCAGATTCAATACTATTTTTTAATTTATGCAATTATTGATTTATTGTTGAAATAATAACGTATAAATTCTTTTATTTCCATTTTAAAACTTTAATTACTGTATTTATCCATATCAAATCATGTTAATATATTAAATATTAATAAAGCTGGACCTATGAGTATTATATCCAAATATACGTAATTCTTACCTATTTTTTATTCAGCTATAGGTGCATATATACGTATCGAACGTATCCACTTGTTAAATAAAAATCAGAAAATACGGTGATCTAAAAAAATAAAAAAAACAGGTCAGTATTTTCCTGTTTTGAATTTCCATGTGTAACCAATACCATTATTTCCTGCCACATCTTTTATGGCTGATGCGGGAATATAAATCTGGTACCATGTGTAAGCAGACCTTTTACCTGTTTTAAGGTACAATATATTGTTTTTGATCAGTTTGCTTACTGCTATTTTTTTGCCTGTTTTCAGGTTTTTGATGTATACTTTGGACCAGTTTATGCTGGTTTTGATGTTTTCGCTGAATTTAATGTAGAGTGTTTTTGACCTGGAAATGCCTGTACTGCTTTTTTTAGGGTACATTGATTTTACGTATGGTCGTGTTTTGTCTATGACATATTTTACAGTGTAAACTGGGGATTTATTTCCCGCTTTGTCCACAGCTAAAAACTTCAAAGTAGTTGAAGAGGTAATGCTAATCTGGCCAGTGTATTTAGTACTTGATGTAGTCGGTGTAGATCCATTTTTAGTGTAATATATAGTTCCAGATTCACTCATTTTTAAAGTAACTGCCTTATTAGCATTATAATATCCGCTTGGGACACTAACACTAGCTTTAGGTGCTGTTTTATCAATGGTGTAATTAACCGTGTAAACTGGAGACAGGTTACCCGCCCCGTCCACTGCTAAAAACTTCAAAGTAGTGGTAGAACCTATTGAAATTGGACCTGTATATTTGATACTGATCTTAGTTGGAGTAATGCCGTTTGTAGTGTAGTAAATAGTTCCAATTTCGCTCATTGAAAGACTAACACTTTTGGCAGTATTATATAAACCGCTTGGGACGTTAGCACCCACAGTAGGGGATATATTATCTGTTATAGTGTATGTTTCTATGTAAACTGAACTCCAATTAGTTGCAGAATCCACTGCAGCGAATTTAAGAGTCATTGTACTATTCACCATAACAGGAGATGTATATTTGATTTTTGTGCTGCTTTTTCGTGGATCTGAACCATCTTTAGTGTAATATATAGTCGTTCCTGCAGTTGATGTAAGGTTCACCATCTGTGTTGTATTGTAATTACCCCCACATATACTGGCATGAAGGATAAATGGCACGAGATATGCATACTTTAAACGGGAATTTGCAGTTGTATAACTCACATTTGGAATCCCTGATGGGCTCAAAGTAAGGGATATCCACTGCCCCACACCATCAACAGTGTCGATATAGTTATCAGTTATCCATCCAGAACCTTCTTTATAAGCATATTTTAAATTCTGTGTTGTAGAATCCTGATAAACTATTAATGGACTATCTGATTGAGTTAATACCAGTTTACTGCATAATGACTTTAAATTGCTGACAACTTCAGTAATCCACTTCGTGCCGTTCCAATATGCGTATTTTAAGCTCCCATTAGTCCCATTATTAACATTATAACTTATACATGGATTACCTGAAGAATCAAGTGCAAGAGAATTCCAGGCTCCAACATTTAACAGGTCTAACATATTTCCATCAACAATTGTTGTTTTCCATACCCCATCTGATGTCCTTTCAGCATATCTCAGACTGCCCTGTACAGGACCGCTGACTATATCATAATAACTGATTCTAGGGTTCCCATTTGAATCTACTGCAAGAGAATTCCACCTGCCCCCAGATGATTTTGGAGTTACATTTTCTATAACCCACTTTGTACCGTTTTTGTACATGTACTGGAGTTCTCCAGCGCCGTTATTAGCTGAATTATTGTAATAGCTGATTCTCGGCTGATCGTTATACAAAACCAGGTTAATATATGAAATATAACTGTTTTGATCTAAAATGATTATATGCCATCCAGTACTATCTTTGTAAGCATATTTCAATTTATCAACAGTATCCTGACCAAAAACCTCACCATAAACCATATGAGGGTTGCCTGAGGAGTCCAGTACAAGGGATACATAAAAACCCGCGCCCGCTTTGGTTGAGTCTACAATTTCTATATGCCATCCTTTACTATCCTTGTAAGCATATTTAAGTTCAGGGTAGTCTGTATCTGATTGTGCAACCTGATAATATGCTATATGGGGGTTTCCTGATTTATCTACAGCAATAGAATTGTATTCACCACTGCTGTCTATAATTGTACTGTTCCATGTACCCCCTGCACCAGGTTTATCAAGCGTATATGTTATAGTAGTTACATTTGATATATGGCCTGCAGCGTCAGCTGCAATGAATTTCAAAACGGTAGTACCTATGGTGTTAATGTCTATAGGCCATGTGTAAAGTGTACTGTTTGTTGTAGGATTTGAACTGTCCCGAGTATAATATATTTTAGGATTCAAGTCCATTTCATCGACTGCACTCAATTCAACATCCTGATCAGAAGTATATAACCCTCCCAGCAAACTTGCTGAAGCTATTGGTGCAGTAATATCTGCCATAATATATGTTTCAGTGTAAACGGGGCTCCAGTTACCTGCATCATCCACGGTGGCGAATTTAAGAGTTGTATTAGTGTTAATTAAAAGGGAACTGGTATACTGAACTCTTGTACTGCTTGTACGTGGATCAGTACCGTCTGTAGTGTAATAGATTACTGGATTAGAATCAATAATATCAATTGCAGTTAAAGTTACAGATTTCCTCGTGTTATAAGTACCTCCAGCAATGTCAGCAGAAGCCGTTGGACTGGTTTTATCTATTGTGTAAGTTCTTGTAACTATGTCTGAAACATTTCCAGCATCATCAACTGCTATGAACTTTAAAGTGATAGTCCCTTCATCACTGAATGTTATTGGATCCTTATAAAGTATACTACTTGTAGTTGGGTCTGAACCATTAAGTGTATAATATATTTTTGGGTTAGGGTACAGATTGTCACCTGCAGTTAAGGTAACAGTTTTTAAAGTGTTATATGCACCGTTTGCAATGTCAGAAGAGACATCAATAATTTTAACGACGATGTATTGAGTTATTTCACTGTTACCATGGTCATTAGTTACTGTTAATTTAACTGTGTAATTACCAGCTGCATTATATGTATATGTTGGGTTCTGTTCAGTACTGTCAATCACTCCGTCATTATCAAAATCCCAAGCATATGTTAATGGTTTGACTCCTGTTGACTTGCTGGTAAAATGAACTGTCAGTGGAACTAATCCACTGGACACGTCTGTAGTAAATGCAGCATTTGCTTTTGGAGAACCCATGACAGCGTAGCCGCTTGGACCTCCTGTCTGTCCAGGCAAAATGCTGTTTGTCCATCCCATTCCCTGCCCATGAGTGGTATTTGCATTCCATGAGTAAACATTGAAAGCTGCGAGGGAGTAAAGATTATCAAAGCTGTAATTTACCTTTACATTTCCATAATTAATGAAAGTATTTCCACCAGGGTAATTAGACCCCAGGAGACCCGCATGTAGGTCTACAAACAATATATAAAACATATTAGATGAATCATTCATATCTTCCCCATAAAATATAGGATATGCTGTATCTCCACCTGCAAGCTTCCAGTTTTGAGGTCCGTAAATGAAATCACTCTTATAAAATGTTTTATCAATAGTCACTGCTTGATAAGTAACAGAACTGATATCGGGTGCGGTATCCCTGGCATCCGTTGGTGTCCATGTATACCCACTTGCCTTAATGTGCACTGCGAAGTCATCAGGTATTGTCCCATTGACAGCAATCATTAAAATGACATCGTCCTGATATCCCCTGCCACCAGTATCTGTGACATAAAATACTCCCGACTGGTTTGAAGTGATTGTATACTGTCCATAATTAGCCCCAGATGTAGAATTAGCAGATACATGAACTGCATTCAGCCCACCACCAGATCCTAAATCCTGCATGTAATAGGAAGTGTTATCTGTTGTATTAATATAAACATCATTATAATCAGAAATAGGTGTCGTAGAATTTGTAGAATTCACATTATCTGCCGACACACTTCCACTAAAAATAAGCATTAAAGCACATATCAGTGCTATAAATATTACACATCTCCCCCAGTTTTTCAATTTTTTGTCCGCCTCCCCTATTTTCGTTAAAACATGAATGTAATCAATATCAAAATAAAAAAAAAGAAAAAGAAAAACAAATAAATTATTTTTTCCTGCTTAAAGCTAATCCACTTCCTGCAAGTAACAGGGCTGAAACTAAACCACCAAGCGGTAAACCAGTGTCCTGCATAGGTACTGTTTTAGTAGTGGTTGTGGTTACTGCATGCACAGTGGTATTATTACCTGTAGAAAAACCTGAACCAGATCCTGAGCCTGAACCATTATCTGTAGCTGAAACAGCATTTACAAGTAAAGAACCAATGCTACTGTTTAATTCAGGATCATAACCTGCAGTAGTGACTGCAGGCTGTAAATTGTAACTTCCAGCACTTAAAACAGTTACATTAAGCCATAAATATGGGTCACCTACCGTTACGTTACCTAAATTCCAGGTTAAAGTTCTGGTAGCGTCATCATAATAAATGGTACCCTGATCTACAGTTGCGCCGTCATATTCCAGACCTTCAGGAATCACATAGGTGAAAACTACATCGTTAGCAATACCTGGGCCATTATTACACAGCTTAAAGGTATAAGTTACTTTATCCCCCACTTGAGGATTAGTTTTAGATGGAATAACCTGTACATACACATCAGACTTAATGGTATATGTTTCACTGTAAACTGAGCTCCAATTACCAGCAGCGTCTACTGCAGCATATTTAAGCGTCGTAGTACCATCTATCTCAATTGGACCAGTGTAAACGCTCCGTGTACTGCTTGTTTTTGGATCAGTGCCATCTGTGGTGTAATAAATTGTTGCACTGTCACTATCATCTGTAGCGTTCAATGTCACGGTTTGTGTGGTGTTGAAAACTCCTCCAACCTGACTGCTATTTACTATTGGTGCTGTAACATCATTAACAGTTATGATCTGAGTTTCAGTGTTACTACCGCCTGTGTTTGTAGCAGTTAAACTGACAGTGTATACCCCCGGTTTAGTGTAAGTATGAGCGGGGTTCTGTTCAGTTGATGTAGTTCCGTCACCAAAGTCCCAGCTCCATGAAGTAGGGCTGTTGGTAGATTGATCATTGAACTGTACATCCATAGGTGCTGATCCATTGGTTACATTAGCTGTGAAATTAGCTGATGGAACTCCCATAACGTTAAATCCACTTATTTTTGATTTTGAAGCATTTAAACAATTGGTCATTATAGCACCTGTACCATGGGCACTGGCTGAGTACCATCCAAATACATTGAACGCTGCAAAAGAGGTCAAGTCGTTGAAACTGTAATCAACTCTTATTGCTCCATTATCTATTCCAGTCTGCAGGCAGCCAGCATACAGATCTATGAACATTATATGGAACGTATTGTTTGTATCATCCATGTTCTGCCCATAGTAAATAGGATAATTAGAGAGAGTAGATGGTCTCCATATCTGAGGCCCGTATATAAAATCATTTTTAGTGAACGTTTCATTCACAGCAGCTGTCACATAATTGAGATTAGTTTTAGGATCATTGACATTACCAAGTCCTGCACTTGGAATATCCCAAGTGTAACCACTGGATGTTATGTGAACGCTGAAATCATCAGGTATTGTTCCATTCACTGCAAGCATGAGAATAGCTTCATGCATAGTTGCCTGTCCACCAGTAAAAGTAATCCAAAAGGTACCTGACTGATTAGATGTGGTTGTGACTTGTCCAAAGTTATTACTCGCATTGTTGTTTGAAATGTGTATAGGGTTAAAACCTCCACCGTTTGATTCCAGCAGGAAGAAATAAGTGTTATTAACATATGAATATGTATATACCTGACTTCTTCCATTTTCAACGTTGTATTTAACTCCAGCATCATTAGCCACATAGATGTTGAGGTCGCAGTAGTTTGAAAAAGTTGTAGAATTCATTGCATAGACCGTCTTAACAACGGAACTAGTTCCTACGCTGTTTGTAGCATTTAATGAAACCGTAAAGTTACCTAAATGTGTATAAACATGAGTAGGGTTTTGTTCAGTTGAGTTTTTTCCATCCCCAAAATCCCAGTACCAGCTGGTTGGGTTACCTTTAGAAGTATCATTGAATTGAACACTCAATGGAGCACTGCCATTTGTTAAATTAGCTGTAAAATTAGCAGATGGCGCATCAGCGGCTGATGCACTCCCACATAAAGCTAATATCATAGAAAATACAATTACTATGAATATTATATTCTTTCGCATTTTAACCTCCATATTCGTATGATTGGATCAAAATAAAGATCCATAAATACGAATAAACGACGTAGGTATATATACATATCGTTTGTAAGAAAGCTTAATAGAGGTTTATTACTTACTCCAAATAATTACAAATATAAATAAAAAAGAAGCTAAATTGACCCATTTTTAATATGTAAACTTTAAAAAAAGAGATTTTATATGATTTAAGGGAATTTAATTAATTATTCTATGCTAAAAATTATAACATTAGTCCGTAATTAAGTTTTTAATATGCATTATTTAATTATAAAAATATATAAAAAATGAATTTTTGTATATTAAACTATGTTATCCCATTAATTGTCTTTAAATTCGTTTAAAATGCGTATTTTTTTCACCCACGATTTACAGCCTTCAGCACACTGCCGTCTTTCTCAACAAAAAGGATCACCTTACCGTTCACTGGACATGGTTTAATGAGTTTACTGGAGTTGAAAATCAAACCACTTGTAATTGACTGCCCATCAAGGGTGTATATGCCATCAATACCGCCATCCAGAAGCTCTTCAGCAGTTTTCTGGCCGGTGATCTTTTTGGGTCCCACCACTAAAAACCTCCCATCATTTTTAGTTGATGCAAGGCCTAAACCCGCCATAGCACCAATAACTCCATCTTCCGTACCGCCTAAACCTTCAAGTCGGATCCCAAGGTTATGCGCTAAATTCCTTGCTTTTTCCTGATTCAATATGGCGTATTTAGCGTCGTTTCCAAAAGCAGCGAGTGCAGGTGTGATCTGACTTTCATGGGCAACTGCAAGTCCTGGATCACTTCCTTCTATAAAATCGTCCATCATTTCACCCTTTACCACTTCAAACAACCCATCAATAGCATCTATTTCCCTGTTTTCAATATGGATCACTGAACACGTGTTGTGGGATGTATAAGGGATATCAGGATGTTTATATAACTGGTGGCGGGTAACACCGTAAACTGGATAATCTTTTGAAAGCTTTTTAGCAATTGTACGCGATAATTTACCAGTTCCTCTAGATTCAAGGTTGTCTGTATCGTCCATGCATATATAAATCATTTTAAATCTCCTTAATTGTTTTTTTACTGTGTTTTTTATTTTTATTATAAATTTTATCTTTAAATAAGCTTGAAAATTCTTTAAGTTTGGATGCGAGGCCTTTATAATGAGGCAAATAAGCCTCGTAGAAATATATTCTTTCTGGACCAATTCCTGCTTTTTCTAATTCATCCTTCAATTCTTCTACTTTAAGCATTAACTTCTCACTTACATGACTTCCTGCAGCATTTCCAGTCCCATCACCCAAAAATATACCTGCTGCACCCATTTTAAATGCATGAAGTATATGTTTAGGTTCTAACCTTAAAATAGAAGGAACTTTAATAATTCGAACTTCTGAAGGGTAGTTTAACCTGTTTTTACCCATACTATCAGCCGCAGTGTAGGCAATTTCTTTATCAAGAAATGCAATAACTGCAGGAGTCCCAGTACTCAAACATCCATCGATCCTTGCAAAAATATCTTCATCACTGCTTAAAGGTAAAGAGATTGCATTATTTTGACATTTTGATATACACCCTCCACACCCAGAACATGCAACTGGATCAACTTGAATAGTTTCACCGAGATATACTGCGCCGGAATGACATGATTTTACACATTCTTTGCACATTAAACATCTATCCTGATTAATGACAGCAAAATCAGGTTCTATTTCAATATTACCCTGAGAAATTAATTCTGCAACCTGTGATGCTGCAGAACGGGACATATTTATAGATGCTGTGACGTCCATAGCTTCTTTTGCAGTGCCGCAGACAAATATTCCCGGCACGGTTGTCTGGGTAGGTTCCATTTTAGAATTTTTCTCCTTTACAAACATTTCATGCGTTAAACTCACTCCAAGGGCTTTTTCTATCCTCAATATGTCTTCTGGAGGTTCAAGAGCGCATGAAAGTACCATCATGTCATTTTCTATATCTAAAATGCCCCCACCAAGAGTGTCTTCCACTCGGGCTACAAATTTGCCTTTATTTTTTTTAACTTCGGCCACCTTTCCCCTGATGAACTTAACTGTTTTCTCACCTTTTTTCTGGGTTTCAAAGTAGTAATTTTCATAAGTCCCCGGGGTTCTCATGTCAGTATAACATATATAAATTTCCACGCCTTTGTAATGGTCTATAATATAATTAGCATGTTTTAATGCCACCATACAGCATATTGTGGAGCAGTGGGGTATTGAACCTTCTTTCCTATCCCTTGAACCCACACACTGGATCATTACAATTCTATGGGGTTTTTTTCCTGTGGAAGGAACAACGAGTTTACCAGATGTGGGCCCGTTTACTGCAAGTATCCTTGCAAGTTCCATCTGGGTGATTACATCATGATACTTTTTGTAGCCAAATTCCTCTTTATCCTCAGGATTAAGTTCTTGATGTCCAGTAGCGATTATGACCGCACCAACATTTAAAGTTGTTTCAGTTGCCTGACGGTCCAGATCAATTGCCCCAGCAGGGCACGAATCTACACATGTTCCGCATTTAACACATACATCGCCATCTATTGTATAAGATAATGGAACCGCCTGTGAAAATGGTTTATATGCAGCTTTTCGAGTTGATAAACTTGCATTCCAATCATCACCAGTTACGACATTACATGCACGGGAACATTTCCCGCATGCATTACATTTTTCTTCATCCACAAATTTAGGGCCTGTTAAAATATCAACCGTGAAATTTCCAGCATGCCCAGCGACGCCTGTAACCTGAGACTGTGAAAAAATTTTTATATTCTGATTTTCTGCTACTTCACCCATTAAAGGGCCAAGAGAACACATGGCACATTCTTCACTAAGGGTATCTGCAGAAAATACTTTCCCTACCTTTACCATGTTGCCTCCGATGGTAGGAGTCTTTTCTACAAGGTAAACTTTTATATTCTGCCTTGCAAGTGAAAGAGCTGCTGTGATCCCTGAAATTCCACCCCCAATTACCAGAGCACTTTTTACAACTGACAAACTGGTTTTTTCATGAGGAACTGCCTGTTTAACACCATGCATTACAGAATTAACTATATCAATAGCCCTAGCAGTATGATCCAGGTCTTTATCAACCCATGCGCATTGCTCACGTATATTAGCCACTTCCAGCAAGTACTGGTTAATTCCCGCACTTTCAGCACACCTGCGGAATTCTTTCTCATGCATATTTGGAGAACATGCTGCAATAACAATTCTATCAACATTTGACGACTCAATACTTTCTTTAATCTTATTTTGACCTTCAACTGAGCAAATATAAGGATTTTCCTCTATAAAAATTACATCATCATCTGAGATGGCATTTTTCAGGTGCCCAATATCAATTTCACCGGAAATATTTCCCCCGCACTGGCAGATGAAAACACCTATTTTAGCATCACTCATTTTTTACCATCTCCAATGCCAAATTTCTCAAGAAATGGTTCCACAGGTACTGCATGCATATCAATACCTATATCTTCAGGTTCTGCACCAAGCAGCAGGGCAAGTAGCTCTGAAATATAAAGTACTGGTATTCTTAGGGACATACCTAATTCTTCTATCAAAGATTCCTGATAGTATTCAAGGTTGAATGTACAGCCAGGACATTGGGTAACAATTACATCTGGCATGGCCTCAGCAATGCTTGCAATTTTTCTCCTTAAAATTCCCCGGGGGTACTCACGGTCAATTACCGAACGGTGCAATCCCCCTCCACAGCATAGGAACTTTTCAGAATAATCCAGAACTTCACATTTAAATTCTTTTAATATAGTATCAATTACAGTTGGGTTTTCGAAATTACCAGATGTAACATCTTTAAAAAAGAATTTAGAATAATGACAGCCATGGTGAGTAACAGCTTTGACTCCTGAAAGGGAATAAACAGCTTTTTCGACTATCTTGCTCCTTCGTGCCAGAAATACATCTGAAATATGGCTGACTTCAGAATTGATATCATATTTTTTGCCCATATTTTTTAACATGCCTTTAAACTGTTTTTCAAGCTTTTTTTCCTTGGAAAGCAACTTCTGGCAGTGTTTTAAGTTGTTATAAGACATTGGACAGATGCAAGTAATATTATGGTTTTCAGTTTCTGCTGCAAGTGAAAAATTACGGGCATTTAAAGCCATAGCTGTTTCAATTGGAACTGTACCCGTATAAACTCCTAATCCTGCACATGAAGATTGGCGTGGGTCATCTGCATAATCAGCTTCAATAATATCGAGAATATATTTTACTGAAAGCTCTATTCCAGGATATACAGATCCTGCTGTACAGCTTTTAAATAAATAATAGTTATCAAGAGGTGGTGAAATAGTGTCCGGGTTCATTTTACAGCCCCCCAAAACCTGTACGTTTTAAAATTTCCCGTATTTCCCTCAAAGATTCTTCAGGAACTGGAACATTCCTTGCATCATCACTTCTAAATCCTAAACGTTCACGTTTCAGGTTATTATCACGGCAACGATGATAGGTTTGCTCCCCAAACTCAGTGAGCAAGTCTATATCCTGCGTAGATGGCAAAAATGTTTCTCCTTTTAAGTAAAGGTTCCTCTTTATTTTCTTTGAAATATCACTGATTTCTGGAGGGACATTACCTTCTAAAACAGCCAGGGTTTGCAGTGCCAGCACCCCTAAACCCGCTTTACAGTTTCTAGGACACCGTGCCCTGCATGAATAGCACTGGCCGCATTTCCAAATGAGTTCATTCAATTCTTCTGTGTAAATATCGCCCAGCATAAAACGCCTCATCAGATCCCTTGGCCTGTAATCTGCATACAGGTAGGCTGCAGGACAGCTTGCAGTACAGCGCCCGCACTGTATACACTTTTTAAATCCACTTTTCCTAAATAGAATATCTTTAAAATATTTTTTATCCGTTTTAAGAGTTATCTTCTTGATACTCCCATTTGCAGTTGATTCTAGTGTTCTGATATCTGCCATTTTGCCTTCCTTTTAATGTGATTCTTTTTTAAATTAGGATGCATTTATTATATTATGGAGTATGCGAAAAGGGAGTATATACGTATCGGTTGTGTGAGATTGTAATGAGGGATTATTACAGAACATATCGTTAAATTTACTGTAAAGACAAAACCAAATCCATCTGAAACTACAAATACAGTTAAAACTCATAAATGAAATATCTAAAAAATAGATTTTAAAGAACCGGAGGTCTCGGAGGGTGTGTGACTCCCTCCGGTTCATAAAGATATAATATTTAGAAATAATAATGAAAGGACCGATAAAGGTGGATGGGACCAAAGTATTTCTACTTTGGTTCAAGTTCTATCGGCATGTCATACATTACATATCGTTATATAAATAGTTTTCCCTATGTGATTAAACTCAAATTTTTCAAAATACAAAAAATAAGAAATTTTAGTAAGTTATGAATAGATTGCAGCTACTATAGCCACATTTTCAATACGTTTATTAATCCATATCGCATACATTGAAATATTTAAATAATCAAGGATTAACATGAACAAGATTCAAAAAATCATAATAATTGCCGCAATTGCAATAATAGCCATTATCAGCATAATTGTGTACGCAAATTACCAAAGTTCAAGCTTCAACAGCGGACAAATTACAGATATGGCAGGGAGAAGCGTTAACGTGCCTACTGATATTAATAAAACTTATTCAACAGCAGGATCAGTCACCATACTGCTTTACATGCTTGCTCCAGACACAATGATAGGCTGGAACTCCCTGAACGGGACACAAAACTACATGCCTGCCAAATATAAAGAACTCCCAGTCTTAGGAGGAGGTCAAGGACAAGGACAGGGAAATGCTAACTACGAAACGGTGATATCAAAGAACCCCGATGTGATATTTGCAGGCCATAGTGGAGACAATGACACCATTAATAAACTTCAACAGAAATTCGGCAGTATTCCTGTTGTGGACGTGGAAGGAGACAATAATCTAAGCAATATTGCGTCTGCGATCAAATTTATGGGCTATGTTCTTGGTAAACAGAACCAGTCAACCGAGCTGATTAACTTTTACAATGATGTGTTAAATCAAGTTAACGGTACTGTATCAACAATACCAGACTCCCAGAAGAAAAAAGTTTATTATGCCCGAAGTGCAGATGGGTTAACCACTTTTGCCCCTGATTCCCCACAAACACAGCTTATAAACATATGCGGAGGTAAAAACGTTGTAGAATCACCAGTTTCAAGTGGAGGTATGGCAGTTTCCATGGAACTTGTTTTACAGTGGAACCCTGATGTTATAATCACAAGTAGTTCTGAATTCTACAAAAACGTGTACTCAGACAAATCATGGCAGAGTGTAAACGCGGTTAAAAATAAACAGGTTTATTTAACTCCACAGGATCCATTCAACTGGTTTGAAAGCCCGCCTGGAGCAAATACAATTATAGGAATACCCTGGACAGCCAAAGTGTTATATCCCGATAAATTCACAAATTTAGATATGAATAACCTTACAAAAGAGTTTTATTCTAAATTTTATCATTACAACCTGACTGACAGCCAAGTCTCCAGTATCTTAAGCTCTTCAGGACTAAATAAATCATGAACACAAAATAAGAATTTATGAAATGTAAATCAGAGAAAACCAGTTTTTTAACAGAGTTCTTTCTGATTTTTCTATTTTCAGTCTATTTTGATTATATCAGCAGAAACTGCCTTAAATCCGATAAATACTCTTTTTCCAATATTTAAATCCAGTTTTTCACGTGAAAGTTCGGTGATATCTGCGATGACATTATCTCCACCAACATCCACATCAAGACGCACAGCATCGTCTTTAAACTGCATTTTGGTTATTGTTCCTTCAAATGTGTTTCTAACACTGGATTCATGAGGTTCAAGAGTTATGAATATACTACCTGGACTTAAAGAGATAAGAACATCATCTCCAACGTCAAAATTTTCTGCAGTTGGGATAGTTATTTCATTTTTATTTAAAGCAACCTTCATAATCCTTTTTTCGTTATCTACAGCAGAAATAGTGCCTATCATTTCGTTTAAATCAACATGTTTTTTTAAAGCCCTGTTGACTTTGATAAATTCGAATAAAACCTGTTTACCTTCATCTGTAAGCTCGCTGCTGCCTCCACCTCCTTTTCCACCCCTTTTTGTGACCACCATAGGTGAACCCAGTTCTGTTTCCATAATTTCTATATTTTTAAGGGCAGTTCTATAGGGAATACTTGTCTCTTCTGACGCTTTAGCAATGGATCCATATTTATTTATACATTGAAGAAGCTTAGACTTCTTATTATTCATAGATATGGTTTTATCGCCCATTTCAATTTCTACGTCCAATTTATATCTCATTTTTTTATCTGGCATAGTAACCATCTTTTTACCTTAAGGCGTCTTATGATTAATTTTTACAGCTGAAATTTTACTTATTTAAGGATTAAAAATTTTATTCATCCTTATTTTTTTCCAGATTTTGAATTATTGGACAACCTCATCTTATATTATAATCTATTTTTCAAACTTTTCCTATAAATTTAACTGATTTAAATTTGACGGTCAAAAAGTTAAATAGATATGTTTATATATGCATGTCGCATATTCAATTATAACAAATACGTGGGTGATGATCATGCCAGTGATAATTGATACAGAAAAGTGTGGTAAGATTCAAAACTGTCCCGGAGAAGGACTATGCATAAAAATCTGCGAACAAAATGCAATAGAAGAAAGAGAAGGAGATGTATTCCTGATACCTGAAAAATGCGATGATTGTGACTTATGTATTCAAAGCTGTCCAAATAAAGCGATATCTAAGGATGGATAAAGATGAGAATAGAAAGAAACGGCGACCAGGTACGTTGTCTGGATTATAATAGTGAAAACTGTATAGGCTGTGGGATATGCGTAGATATCTGCCCAACTAATTCCTTAAAGTTAGGCCCAGTTCTACCTATAGCCAGAGGACTGCTAAAAATGGATTATGTTTCAGTAAATGAAGACACATGTGCTTTATGCGGGTTATGTGCATCTGCATGTGCATTTAAGGCCATGAAATGCAGCATAAACGGCGAAGATATGGCCAAAATGGAAGTGTATCCAAAATGGTCCCATGAAACAGCAGTTAATGATGATGCCTGCGTATACTGCCGTAAGTGTGAAACCGTCTGTCCAAGAGATGCAATAACAGTTACAAGAACACTCCCTAAAAGAGCAGACCTTGTAATTGGAGAAATTGAAATCAACGAAGATGAATGCATAAACTGCGGCGTATGTGAAGAAATGTGCCCTGCAGAAGCTATTAAAATCAAAGAAACAGGCAAAAATTCATACAGCATCTCAGTTGACGAAGATAAATGTGTATACTGCCTTGTATGTAAACGTGCATGTCCTGAAAATGCAATAAAGGCAGCATGCAGATTATGTTCCTATGGAGAGTACGAGCTCGACCCTGAAAAGTATTCAGTTACAGGTAAATTAATTTTAGATGAAGAAGACTGTATTAAATGCGGGTGGTGCGAGGATATCTGTCCAAAAGAAGCAGTAACTGTTATAAAACCATTTGAAGGAGAAATATCAACCGGAAACACTGAATGTAAAGGTGACTCCTGCCATGCATGTCAGGATGTTTGCCCGTGTAATGCTATAACAGTTGTGGACGGGAAAGCCCAGGTGAACCCTGATCACTGTATACTCTGCGGTGTCTGCACTAACGTGTGCCCTCAACAGAATATAGTTATAAAACGAAACAACATGAACCTCGGAAACGTGCGTTCAAAGTCATGGGATAAAATATTATCAAACCTGACAGAATAGACAAAAAATTAATTTTACAGGATATATTGCGGCCATAATATATCCTCCTCCCTTTTTTTAATAGTTCATATTTTTAACAAAAGTTTGATTCATTTCGATACGTTTATATAAGCTTGTCGATTAAAGAAACATTGTCACATACAGTTTATTGGTTTTAGAAGTAAATTGCCATAGAAAGCCATAATTAGGGAAATAATTCATAAATTCCCTAATTTAAATCATAATCATTAACCTACTTGGAGGTGACCGATATAAACAAAGGAAACAATTCAATTTTAGATATAAACGATATTGATTGGAACAGAATGTGGAACGAAGCACTCCAGAAAATGCCCCGAGAAAATGAAAAAAATAGGTGGGATAAAATCGCGCCAAAATTCAATGAATGGATGAAAACAGATGACTACCCAAGGATTCTCGCATCAAAAATTCATAAAGAACCGGATTATACTGTTCTAGATTTAGGCTGCGGCAATGGAAGCATAACACTTGAAGTGGCAAAACATGTCAAACAGGTAACAGCTGTAGACATGTCGAATGAAATGCTGAAGTTTGTTGAAAAAAATGCCAAAAAAAAGGGCATTTCAAACATTGAATATATGCAAAGCTCAATTGAGGACCTTGATCCTGACAAAATAGGCCAGTATGATGTAGTACTAGCATCACGATCACTTGGAAACGTTCTTAACCTCAAAAAAGAGCTTAAAAAGATAGACAACATTGCCAAGAAGTATGTATACATGACGCACTGGAGCGCAACAAGTCATCAGTTCGAAAAAGACCTTTCCGAAATTATAGGTGTCCCCCACTACATTTCCCCAGATTATATGTATGTATACAACATGCTCTACCAGATGGGAATATATGCCAGTTTAGAGCCGATTGAATGCGTATCCAGACATATATATAATAATTTAGACGATGCGGTAGAACGCCGCATATGGAAACTTGGATGGACTACAAATAATATCAAAGAAGAAAAAAAAGCAAAAATTGAGAACTTTTTGAAAAAGAAGCTTGTTAAAAGGGATGACGGAACCCTTGAATACACCACCAATGACCCTAACTGGATGTTGCTGTGGTGGAAAAAGTAAATTTAATATTAGGCGGTAAAAATGGATAAAAAAATTATAGTAGGGGCAATAGCGGTAATTGCAGTTGTAGCTGTTGCAGTAGGATACATGAGCTTTGGCAGCTCCATTCCAGGCACAGGCAACACTACCCTCACAGATATGACAGGGAGAACTGTTCACGTGCCTGGTGAAGTAATTTCAGTACTTGCAACATCTCCCCCTGTAACCAATATAGTTTATATGTTAGCCCCAGATAAACTTGGAGGCTGGAATTCAAACTTAACAGCTGATTCAAAGAAATACATACCTGAAAAATATCAAAACCTGACGGTAGTCGGAGGATGGTTTGGTACATACACAGGTAACCCTGAAACATTCATAGCAGCAAACCCATCTCTAATATTAGACGATGTGAGCGTGAGTGGAAACAGTTCTTCTGCAGCGCAAATAAGTGACATGCAGAGTAAAATGGGCAGCATATCTGTAGTGGCAGTTTTAAGTTCAACAAACGTCACAAATTACACTGCATCCATTCAATTCCTTGGAAAAATACTTGGAGAAGAGGAACAGGCAAATAAACTAATATCCTTCTATAACAACGTATCAAAAACTGTTAACAGCACAGTTTCCAGTATACCCGAAAATGAAAAGGTAACTGTTTATTATGCTGAGAGTTCATCAGGTCTTCAGACAGATCCCAGTGGTTCATCACATTCTCAACTCATAAATCTCTGTGGAGGTATAAATGTTGCACAAGTAGCAGTTAAACAGGGAATGGGAATGTCACAGGTATCAATGGAACAAGTACTCAGCTG
Organism: Methanobacterium bryantii; assembly: GCF_002287175.1. NCBI lineage: Archaea > Methanobacteriati > Methanobacteriota > Methanobacteria > Methanobacteriales > Methanobacteriaceae > Methanobacterium > Methanobacterium bryantii. Next base: position 85,135 of record NZ_LMVM01000039.1, read on the forward strand.
GAATCCTGAAATCATCATAACTAACGACAAGCAGTTTTACAGCAGCGTCTACTCCAACTCATCATGGAAAGATGTCAAAGCAGTTCAGGATAAAAAGGTTTATCTTGCGCCAAATTCCCCCATAGGCTGGTTTGATAGACCTCCTGGTGTAAACACCATTATTGGGATACCATGGACAGCTAAAGCGCTCTACCCTGACAAATTCAAGGATCTGAACATGACAAAACTGACAAAAGAATTTTACATGGAGTTCTACCATTACAACTTGACAGACAGCGATGTGCAAGACTTACTGAACAATCAAATGTCCTGAAATTAAATAGATATACAAGCAGGATACTTTATCCTGCCCCTTTTTATTTATGGACATGCAATATACAATACATCTTTACTTAATTTCACACATGGAGGGAAAAAATGGGCAATGATACCACCACCCAAAAAACAGGTCCCCAGACCATCAAAAAATCAATTCAGAAAACCATTAAGGAAACATCCGTAATAAGCGTGCTGATACTACTGCCAGTTATCTTATTTTTTGCATCTTTTTTAATAGGGAGATATCCCGTTTCACCATTAGACGTTCTAATGGCCCTTTTACCAATTAAAACAAATTTATCCCCTGCAGTTTACACTGTAGTCTGGGATATAAGGTTACCTAGAATAATGGCTGCAATGATAGTCGGCGCTGCATTATCAGTTTCAGGGGCCTCATTCCAGGGGACATTCCAGAACCCGCTGGTATCTCCAGATATTCTTGGTGTTTCAGCAGGTGCAGGATTTGGAGCCGCTCTGGCCATTTTATTAGGCTCATCTCCAGTAATGATACAGTTTATGGCATTTACATTCGGCCTTATTGCAGTCAGCCTTACCTATTTCCTGAGCAGGAACTTCAAAGGCAACACCATTTTAATGATGGTGCTTGGAGGAATAGCCATCGGGGCGCTGTTTTCAGCATTTACCTCCTGTATCAAGTACCTTGCAGACCCTAACAGCAAGCTGCCGGAAATTGTATACTGGCTTATGGGTAGTCTAGCTTCAGTTACGAGCAGTAGCATAATGATGATTATTGTGCCCATCTTAATCGGTTTTACAGCTCTTTTACTGGTAAGGTGGAGACTCAACGTTCTTTCTATGGGTGATGATGAAGCCAGAGCACTTGGTATAAATATAGACAGGCTAAGGATACTTGTAATTATATGCTGTACACTTTTAACTGCTGCCGCTGTAAGCATAAGCGGTATTATAGGCTGGGTCGGCCTGGTAATACCACACGTAGCCAGAATGATTGTAGGGCCAGACCACAGGAAACTTTTACCTGCAAGTATTGCACTAGGCGCATTTTTCTTATTGTTAGTGGACGATGTGTGCAGAACTGCAGTCTCAATTGAAATACCTCTCGGAATATTAACCGCAATAATTGGAGCTCCTTTCTTCGTTTATCTCCTCAATAAAGGTTATGAGGGATGGTCATGAGCAAAATTCTTGAAATAAAACATGCAGGATTCTCTTACAATCAAAAAGAGGATATTTTTAATGATGTAAACCTTTCACTTGAAAGTGGAGATGTCCTATGCATATTAGGCCCAAATGGAACCGGTAAATCAACTTTAATTAAATGCATGAATGGACTGCTTAAATTAAACAGTGGAAATATACTCATAAACAACCAAAACATTCATTCGCTGAATAAAAATGATTTAGCAAAGATAATAGGTTACATACCCCAGTCGCATAATTCAACATTTGCATTTTCAGTCTTCGATGTTGTTTTGATGGGCAGAGCACCTCATTTAAGTTTAACATCGGTTCCTGGAGATAAAGACTACAAAATAGCTGAAGAGGCATTAAAAAGCCTTGGAATTTCCCACCTGACCGATAAAACTTACACTGAAATCAGCGGGGGAGAACGGCAGATGGTGCTCATAGCAAGAGTTTTAGCCCAGCAGCCCCAAATACTGCTTCTTGATGAACCAACATCACATCTGGACTTTGGAAACCAGATACGTACCCTCGATGTCATAAATAAACTGGCAGAAAATGGATTATCTGTCATTATGACTTCACACTTTCCAGACCATGCTTTTTTATCATCCAATAAAGTTGCCATTATGAACGGTGGGACAATTATGGAAATAGGAACTCCAGAAAGCGTTATTACAGAAGAAAATATGAGGCGTGCCTATAATATCGACGTTAAAATAATGGAAGTAGACGAACACAGGAAAGCATGCATACCTATGCCCATAAAATAACTCATTATTATTACCTTTTTTTAAATTTATATGTTTAACTGATATGTTTATATACACATATCGAACAGATTCATAATTGACAAAAAAATCAATCCTGCTCAATTCGCTATTTATTTTCTTTAATATTTGCAGGATCAGGTGATCAAAATAGACCCCACCACTGAAAAAATTGTAAAATGTGACTGGAACGAATTGTGGAACGCTGCCCTTGGAAAATTACCTAAAAAAAACTCCAGATCATGGGATAATGTAGCACCCAAATTTAAAAAAAATAAGGGAAAAAATGACTATTCCAGAAGGCTTTTGGAGAAAATAAAATTAGAACCTGAGGACACCTTACTGGATATTGGGTGCGGCAGCGGTAATATAACCCTATCCCTTGCCAGGAAAGCAAAAAAAGTCACAGCTCTAGACATTTCAAAAAAAATGCTTCATTTACTGGAAGAAGATGCTTCTGAAAACGGGCTAAATAATATTACCCCCCTTAACAGGCGTCTGGAAGACGTGCTGTTAAACAAGGATATAGAACCCCACGACGTGGTTGTGGCGTCGCGGTCTCTAAACGGGGTTTACAACATCAAACAGATACTTGAAGAAATCAATGGAATTGCTAAAAAATACGTTTATATAACATTATGGGGTGCCAATAATGTAAAATTTCAAAATGAAATATCAAAAATCATAGGAAGAGAATTTCACCAACATCCAACTTATATTTATGCATATAACATGCTCTATGAGCTGGGAATTTATGCAAATATTGAAATTTTAAAGTACGACAACAGCAGTTATTATTCCAGCATTGATGAAGCGATAGAAACCTTCAGGTGGAAAATGGTAAACCTGAATCAAACGGAGGAAGATATTTTAAGGGAATATCTATCTGAAAAAATGGTTAAAATACGCGACTCAAAGTTTAAATTTCCCCATAATAAGCCTGATTGGGCCTTAATATGGTGGAAAAAGGAATAAATTAGTTAATAATTAAATTATAGAGACATACCAACTAAATATTATAAATTACGTTTATTAATTAAAAATCCAAGAGGATAACAATGAATATGAACATGTACGAAATTGTAGAAGACTATCTAAAAAATGGCAAGGTAGGAGCTATTGCAACTGTTATATCGAGAAATGGGTCTGCTCCACGAGATGTAGGTGCTAAAATGTTTGTTGGAGAAGACGGTAAAATTTACGGAAGCATCGGAGGAGGTAACCTTGAACACGGTGTTTATAAACAGGCCATATCCACAATGGGTACAGAAAAACCGAAAATGATCCACATACGGATGGACAGTGAAGAAGTGGCATCTGACGGCATGATCTGCGGTGGAGACATAGATGTTTTTTTAGAACCAGTACATGAAAAAAATCTCAAACTTTACAGCCGCCTTGGAGAGTTAAAAAGAATGGGGTTAAATGGAGTTCTTGTAACACAATTCAACGGAGAAAAATATCTTAAAACAGCTGTAGAAGAAAATACAGAAATAAGTGGAGATGATATATCTGAGGATGATAAAAAAGCCTTTTTAAAACACATCCGCAGTACAGATCTCCACTTTGAAGACGGAGTAATCATTGAATCACTCCACATTGCGCCACTCCTTTATGTTTTTGGTGCAGGGCATGTTTCACAGTTCATCTCCAAAGTTGCCAAGATGGTAGGATTCTACGTTGTTATCATCGATGACCGCGAGGAATTTGCAAATGAAGAGAGGTTCCCTGATGCTGATGAAGTCCTTGTTGAGTCATTCTACGATGTGTTCAACCATTTAAATTTTACCGGAAATGAATACATAGTAATCGTTACAAGGGGACATCAATTCGACAGAGATGTGCTTATAGAATCCCTGAAAAAAGACACCAAATATGTAGGCATGATCGGGAGCAGACGAAAAGTGAAAATGGTCCTCAAGCATATGAAAGAGATTGGACTTGACCCCAAAGCTGTTGATAATGTTTACTCCCCTATTGGGCTTTCCATTAATGCAGAAACACCTCAAGAAATCGCAGTAAGTATTGTAGGTGAACTTGTAAAGGTAAGAAGATCATGATATTGCCTTATTAACTTATAACTCGATCTAGCATCCTTTTACTTTTAACTTAAATTTATAGCACGTTATCATGGCTTATTTAAGCCGATATGTAAAGTTAAACGTGTCTATTAAAAATTACGGAGGCACATAGACATTAAAAAAGGGACATAATACAACAAATACTACTTAAAACAAGAATTTAAAAGCGAAATATACAAAAAAACCAACTTTATACAATAATGTTTCAAATAGAGATTTTAAAATTAAAATTAGGTGAATTAAATTGGATAAAAAGATTATAGTGGCTGTAGTGGCCGTTATTGCAGTAATAGCAGGGTACATGAATTATGCAAATGCAATTCCCGGCACAGGAAATACCACCATCACAGATATGCTGGGAAGAACAGTTCATGTACCTGGAGAAATCAATATGGTTTTATCTACATCCCCAACAACAACCACAACAGTCTATATGCTGGCTCCAGATAAGCTAGGTGGCTGGAACTTTAACCTCACAGACTCAGCAAAGAAATACATACCTTCAAAATATCAGAATCTACCTACAATAGGTGGATGGTTCGGCCAAAATACAGGTAACTACGAAACATTCATATCAATGAATCCAGATGTTGTACTTGAGGGTTATAATATTCAGGGAGATCCAAACTCCACTATAACTGAACGGCAGAAAAATATGGGCAGCATTCCTGTTGTAGGTGTGCAAGACACCACAAACGTAACACAGTATGCTCCTTCCATTAAGTTCCTAGGGCAGCTGCTTGGAGAAGAAGAACAGGCAGACAAACTTATATCATTCTACAACAACATGACACAAACCGTCAACAGCACAGTTTCAACCATACCTCAAGACCAGAAAGTCAGGGTTTACTACGCTGAAGGAACAGCAGGACTGCAGACAGACCCATCAGGCTCAATGCACGGCCAGTTAATAGACCTTTGTGGAGGAATTAACGTTGCTACTGTCCCTGCAAACCTTAAAAGCGGAGGTATGACGCAGGTATCCATGGAACAGGTTTTAAACTGGAATCCAGATGTTATAATAACTGAAAACTCTCAGTTCTACAACAGCGTCTATTCCAATTCCTCATGGCAGGAAGTTCCAGCAGTAAAAAATCACAGGGTTTATCTGGCACCAAATGCGCCTTTCAGCTGGTTTGACCATCCTCCAGCAGTTAACACAATTATTGGGATACCATGGACTGCTAAAGTAATTTACCCCGACAAATTCCAGAACTTGAACATGACCAAACTCACTAAAGAATTTTACTCAGATTTCTACCACGTAAACCTGACAGACAGCGATGTGAAAAACATACTGAACAACCAGACAATTTAAAACATACCTGCCTAAAACCTTTGAAATTTAGGAACAGGAATTTATCCTGTTCAATTTTTATGCAGAAATCCATCTTAATTCAGCATGTTTAATCGATACGTTTATATATACATTTCGTAGATTAATGATCATCAGTGATAAAAATGGATGAATACACAACGTTTCTTGAAAAAGCTAAAAAACTGCATGGAGGAGTCTGTGCAGGTGTAGTCATGGGGATTAGAATGAGTATGGCTGCAATGAGAGAACTCGGCATGGATCCTGCAAAACAGAATAAGGATCTTATAGTATACGTTGAAGTAGACCGCTGTATGACAGACGGCGTGCAGGCCGTAACGGGATGCACCCTCGGACATAGAAATTTGAAATACAACGACCATGGTAAATTTGTAGCGACCTTTATCAACATGAGTAGTGGAAAAGCCATCAGGGCCTCAGCCAAAGATGACACATGTAAATCAAGTCATGGTTTCTGGAAATGGGCTGAAAACCTTTTTAAAGGAAATGGCAAGTGCGAACCATCACCTACTCCTGAAGATATGGAAGAAGGGGTGGAAATTGTATCAGGATTACCTGAAGAAGAACTTTTAGTACTGGAAGAAATTCAGTTTGAAGTACCTGAAAATGATATTCCCGGCTTTCCAAAACACATAGCGACATGTGAAATTTGCAACGAACATGTGATGGATGGTAAAGAGCTTTTACTGGGCGGTAAAATCATTTGCAGGTCGTGTGCATGTAAAGAAAATTTGTTGAAAGAATTATTTGAATTGTAGCCTGAACTACAGTTTTAATTTTAAAAGGAGCAAAATTAAATGGATAAAAAAAATCACTGCAGTTGTAGCTACTGTCACTGCACACATGATATAAACTGTACCTGTGAATGCTGCACTGCACCAAAACCACACAAAAATCATTTAAGAGAAAATAAAAAACAGCGCGACCCGCAAGATGGGATCATTTAAACTAAAAAAATGTGAAAATCAATTAGAAATTCACTTATAACATATAACTTTCAGGAGGAGATACTGATTAAACTGGAAGATATTGACTGGAACCAGATGTGGAAAGAAATACAGAAGCATGAAACCAACCATTCCCCAAATGAAGGCGTAATAGAAGCCCGATGGAACAGAACAGCTGCACAGTTTAAACGATGGATGGAAGTAGATGACTACCCCCTGAAACTGATGCAGCGAGTGAAATTAAAGCCAGAATGGTCCCTGCTTGATATCGGCTGCGGCGCAGGTGCAGTGTCAATACCCGCAGCAAAAAAAGCCGCCAGGGTTACTGCACTAGATATTTCAGGTGAAATGCTAAAAATATTAAGGGAAGATGCTCAAAAAGAACACATCTCCAATATAACATACATGCACCGCTCATGGACCGATATCGTGGTGGGAGATGATATTGAACCCCATGATGTCGTGGTCGCATCCCGATCCGTAGGGAGGGAGCCGGATATTCAAAGCGCCATTGAGAAGATTGACAGCGCAGCATCCAGATATGTGTATATCACTGTCTGGGGCGGTGGGGAACATAGTCACTGTAAAGGAGTCCCTGCAGTTCTCGGCAGACCATACAGGAACACTCCAGACCATGTATACTTCTACAATATTTTGCAACAGATGGGCATACGTGCCAACGTCGAACACTTGGAGTGCCACAGCCGCCTGATCTACAGCGATCTCGATGAGGCCATGGAAAGCTGCAGAATTAGCCTTGGCCCTTTAAGTGAAAAAGAAGAAAAAAAAGCAAGGGCTTATCTAGACAAAACATTGATAAGGCTTGAAAATGGGATGCTTGAAGTGCCAGACAGCAACCCGGTGTGGTCGCTGATGTGGTGGAAAAAATAGATTAAAAAAAACATAATAACTAAAAAACAATATGATAACCGGAGGCGTTATTTTTGAAAATAAGATGTGATTTCGTAACAAACAGCAGTTCAACAAGCTTTATTTTAACTGCAAAAGAAGACATCATAGATGCCAACTTAAACCACTTTAAAAAAACAGACAAAATTGGACTTGTACAGCTACTGACATTCGTAAAGGATGAACTGAAAAAAACAGGCCATACAACAAGAATAAACGATGAAGAATACTACTTCACCGTGAAAAAATTCAACATTGGAAAATCTGTCTTTTTAGATGACAGTATAAATCCTGATGAAATCTCAAGAACCGATTTCAGCAAGCTTTCCAATGAAGAACTATGGGATATTATAAACTGGATAGTTGTCAAAGGTCAAAGCCAGGACCTCTACGGTGTTGGGGCTACCCAGACAACCGATCCAAAATGCGACTGCGAAGAGGATGCGAGAGATCTTTAGATGATAAGGAAACACTTTGAAGGATATAACTTCGTTGGAATTCCTGAAACTGGAATTACCTTCAGGTGGGGTGCAGACTTTTCTGAAGACCCTCAAATGGCACCCTGGCCAGAACTTGCGGACATATCAATATCCAACTACTGTACAAACAGATGCAGTTACTGTTACAGGAAAAGCAGTGAAGAAGGCAAGTTCATGTCCCTTGAAGATTACTGCTTTGCCCTTCAGGAGCTTAAAAGCGAAAAATACGGCAGTATCTTTCAAGTTGCACTTGGTGGTGGAGAACCCCTCCTCCATCCAGATTTTACAGAAATAATCAGGATAACAAGGGAAAAATTTGGAATAATACCAAATTACACCACAAGCGGCAAGTTTTTCAATCCAGAAAACATGGAAGCCACCAGGAATTACTGCGGGGCAGTGGCCATATCATGGGACCCCTACAGGGACCTGACCACTGAAGAGCTTTCAGAAATTGGGTCTTGCTTAAAAGATAACGGCATCCTTGCAAATATCCACTATGTGATCTCAGAGACCACCATAAATGACGCCGTGGACCTTTTAAATGGGAAATACGATGAATACATCAAAGATTTCAATTCAGTCATATTCCTAACCTACAAACCCACTGGACGGGCTGAAAACGACGGGAACATAAAATCTGCAGGCCCACTAAAATCGTTCCTCGATCTTGTAGATAATCCAGTTACCGGTGTGAAAATAGGTTTTGATGCCTGTTTTGTTCCAGTCCTGATGAAAGCCACCGGCGTAAATGTTGACCTGATAGACAGCTGCGAGTGCGGGTTCTTTTCGGTTTATATTGATGAAAACCTTGATGTGACTCCTTGTTCCTTCTGCAACGACAGCAGCTACCACTACAATTTGAAACAGTTCGGTTTTGAAGAGATATGGGAAAGTAAGTTTTCAGATTACAGGGATTACATAGATAGCAGCTGCAAATCCAGCTGTGATGAATGCGAAAAAGCTTCGGGGTGCAGGGGAAAGTGTCCCTTCTTTGATGACCTCTTTTTATGTGGTCTAATTGATTAAATAAACACTTTTATATTTTTCATAATAACCCTTGTTTTTCAAGACAAACCTCATTTTAATTTACAATATTTTATTTTTAACTTTTTAAACAGTTTAAATAGTTTCCAATGTACATAACTAATAAAACAGACCATGATTTGCAGAATAATTTAAGTTTTTTACTCTATTTTATTGTTATATCCCCAAATAACGTTTCTATAGTAAATACACCACATAAAGCTACATGAAGTAATACTATTATCATTACTAAACCTAAATAATTAATAATAATTTAGTTAACGATTTTTATTAATAACTGCATATAAAATCCCTGCCGATTTAGTAATACTCACCTTTAGAAAAGTATTTATGTTAAAATTACTTTATTTCGCTTATCTTAAGTTTAATTTGTATAGTATTACTCAGATCATGTTCCAGGTTATAAAAGTATGAGCACGGCCATATTGATAACTTTTAAAATATTTTTTGAGGAAATATTTTGCAAATAACTTAGGTTAATTGTAAGGAGGCGTTAAAAATTAAAAAAAATAAATTATATTTAAGTATAGGCGCGGTAATTGCGATTTTAGTGATATTTGCAGCTGCCATGTCGTTCAGCTCAACTTCTCGGGCTGCAGACGAATTAGTTGTTGCAGGGGCTTTTGGCCATAGTGGAGAGCCAGAGGGTGGTTTTGACCCAATTAACGGATGGGCAACCACAACAGAACCACTTATCCAGAGTACACTCTTTAAAAGAGATAACACCTCCCTGGTCAACGATTTAGCCACAAACTATTCTGTTAGCAGTGACGGGCTGACATGGACAGTTAAAATAAGAAATGATGTTAAATTCACCGATGGAGTTCCCTTAACAGCGAAAGATGTTGCATTTACATTTAATAAGGCAGCTGACAGCACCGGCGGAATGGATTTATCCATGTTAAATAATGCTACTGCTTTAGATAATACTACAGTCCAGTTTAAATTAAACGACCCTCAATCAACGTTTATTTATAAACTTATGGGATTAGGTATCGTTCCAGAACATGCATATAATAACGAAACCTACGGCTCGCAGCCTATAGGGTCCGGCCCATACAAATTTGTACAGTGGGACAAAGGACAGCAGGTGATACTTGAAAGGAACGATGAATACTATGGTAAAAAACCCTACTTCAAAAAAATAACCATTCTGTTTATGAAATCAGACGCTGCTTTTGCTGCAGCTAAGGCAGGACAGGTAGATATAGCCGAAATTCCAGATTCATACGCAAACCAAACAGTGAATGGTATGAAGAGCATATCCCTTGATTCCATCGACGCTCGAGGAATCAGTTTCCCAATGCTGACAGATACAGGGAAAAAAACTGATGATAATTATACAATTGGAAACAATGTGACATCCGATGCTGCAATCAGAAATGCATTGAACATTGGAATTGACAGGCAGGCCCTAATCAACGGGGCACTAAACGGACAGGGATCTGAAGAATTCACCGGCGTAGACAGGTTACCCTTTGGAAATAAAGCAGCTGTTTTTAAAGACGGGAATACAACTGGAGCCCGTGAAATTCTAGCTGAGGGAGGCTGGAAAGATACTGATAACGACGGCATAGTGGAAAAAAATAAAATAAAAGCAGAATTTACCCTTCTATACCCATCTAACGATCAAACAAGACAGGCACTGGCTGTTTCAGTAGCTGAACAGGCCCAAAAACTTGGTATAAAAATAAATATTGAAGGTAAAAGCTGGGACGAAATTGACACACTTGCCTACTCAACCCCAGTACTCTGGGGTTACGGATCCATAGACCCAACTGATGTGTACTTAAGGTACTACAGTGTCCGTTCAGGAAGCGGAGAAAACAGCAAATACAACAATGTAATATTCTACAACAATTCTGAGGTAGATAAAAATTTAAGAAAAGCTATGACAACTTTTAACAACAACAGCAATAACTACTGGAAAGCTGCTGCATGGGATGGGACAACAGGATACTCTGAAAAAGGAAACGCCACATGGTTGTGGATGGCTACCCTCAAATATGTCTACATCATGAAAGATGATTTAGATATAGGGACTCCAGGACTCCAGCCCCACGGTTCAGATATCTTCAACAACATATACGACTGGAAACGTACTGAAAATCAAACCAGTTAAGTTTGAATACTGGAGATATCAAATTCTTCAGTATTTACTTATTTTTTTAAATAAAGAGATATTAATTATCTATTTATTATAAAAATTGTGAATTAATCTTTATTTTTAAATTTAATCTCCCATAAATTAAGAAATGATATTATAGACTTACTATAGTTATACATATCAATTTTCACATAAAAATTAATTTTTAGAGCTTTTTTTGTGAAAATATAGTACAAAAATTTGATTTTAGTATTACAATCCATCCTAATAAATTTAATTTAGTAATAAAGCATTACAAAATAGATTTAAGTAATACGAGCTTTTAAATATCTCTTAAATTAGTAATACTAACATATAGAAAAGTATTTATAGTAAATTTATTTTATTTAGCTTATATTAAGTTAGATTTGAATAGTATTACATGAATAACGTTTTTTACCAAGAAAGTATTATTAAAATGGCATTAGGATTCATAAAAATAGTTTTGTGGTAAATACCATTCAAAAACTTAATTTTATCTTAAAAACGGATTAGGAGGCATCTAAATTAAGAAAAATCAACAATATTTAGTTATAGGTGCGGTTGTTGCAGTTCTAGTGATTTCTGCAGCTGCACTGACACTCGGTTCAACTCCCAGAGATGCAGATGAGCTCATAGTTGCTGCAGCAGGGACATATGCAGAACCAGAAGAAGGGTTTGATCCCCTCCACGGATGGGGGTGCGGCCATATGGACTATGAGCCATTGATACAAAGTACACTCTTCAAATCAGCTGATAACGGCAGCATAATAAATGACCTTGCCACAAATTACTCAGTCAGCTCTGACGGGTTGACATGGACTGTGAATATAAGAAATGATGTTAAATTTACAGATGGAGTACCCTTAACAGCGAAAGATGTTGCATTTACATATAACACAGCAGTTGGAAGTAATTCAGAGTTAGACATGTCCAATCTTGAAAATGCAACGGCAGTAAACAACACAACAGTTAAATTTAAGCTAAAAGAGCCGCAGTCCAGCTTTATATGGAGACTTAGATACGTTGGAATTGTACCTGAACATGCATACCAAAAAGAAACCTACGGCCAGCAGCCTATAGGATCTGGACCTTATAAACTGGTGCAGTGGAATAAAGGACAGCAGGCAATACTGGAATTAAATGAAAATTACTATGGAAAAAAACCGTACTTCAAGAAAATAACTCTACTGTTTTTAGATAAAGATGCTTCATTTGCAGCTGCTAAATCAGGCAAGGTAGATGTAGCCGGACTCGAGAACAGCTATGCAAATCAAAGTATAGATGGATACAATTTAGTTGCTCTCCCATCATCAAGTGCAAACGGGGTCTCATTCCCTATGCAGTATGACACAGGTAAAAAAAGTCTAAGTGGAGAACCAGTAGGCAACAATGTAACCGCAGATATAGCGATCAGAAAAGCCCTGAATGTAGGTATCAACAGAACTGCCCTTGTTGAAGGTGTACTGTATGGAAAAGGAGATGTTGAGTACACGGGAGTAGATCAGCGCAGCTTTGGAAACCCTAAAGCAAAAGTCAATGACTCAAACATAGAAGGGGCCAAAAAAATGCTTGAAAATGCAGGATGGAAAGACAGCGACGGCGATGGAATCCGTGAAAAAAATGGTACCAAAGCAGAATTTAAGTTATACTACAATTCAGAAGACCAGACAAGACAGGCCCTCTCTATGGCCATCAGCGAACAGGCTAAACAGATGGGGATAAAGATAGACCTTATAGGTGCAAACTGGGATGAAATTTACGCTAAACAATACAGTTCAGCCGTTTTATACCAGTACAGCAGTGCAGATACATTCAGCCTGTATATGCAGTACCACAGCAAAGAAGCAGATTCTGGATACAACAACCCAGGTCTTTACAACAGTTCTGTTGTAGACGGCTATTTAGAAAAAGCCCTCAGATCTACAGATCAGTCCCAGGCCACAGAATACTGGAAATTAGCTGCATATGATGGAAAAACAGGTTACGGACCTGCAGGAGATGCAACATGGCTGTGGTTAACAACTAAGGACTACCTGTACATGGTAAATAAAACCATCGACATAGGAACACCTCAAAATAACACTGGAAAAGACATTCTAGGGAATATCTACGAATGGAAACGCATAAATGAAAATAAAACCAGTTAAACAACCCCAATTACATCTAAATTTTAAAAAAAAATGAACATCAAATAAAAATTCTGATGTTTATCCTTATTTAAGTTAACTTACAGGCGGAGGGTAACTAAATTGAAATATGAAAAATTATGGAGTTTTTCTGGAAATGGAAAATTATGGGCCTTTGCAGGGAAAAAGACCCTGAAATTAATAAGCCTTTTAATTGCAGTTTGTCTTGTTAGCTTCTGGCTTGTTGAACAATCTCCTATAGATCCCGTAAGGGCATACATTGGAGAAATGTCAATAACTCCAGAGCATAAAGCTCAGCTTGAAGAATACTGGGGAGTTAACATGCCCCCGCAGGAAAAATTCTTAAACTGGGCAGGGAACATAGCCCAAGGAGACTTTGGAACTTCACTGATTTACAGAATTCCAGTTACGAGTGTGATTGGTGAAAAATTCACTGCATCGCTGATCCTCATGATGACTTCCTGGTTAATTTCAGGAATTTTAGGTTTTATACTTGGAATAATTGCAGGAATGAAAAGGGGAACCTGGATAGACAAAATAATAAAAACTTACTGTTACATGCTTGCCGCCACGCCAACGTTCTGGCTGGCACTGGTCCTGCTGATGGTATTTTCAGTGTATTTAGGATGGTTCCCCATAGGCCTAAGCGTCCCCATAGGTGTCATCTCAGGCAATGTGACATTTTTAGACTGGCTACACCATTTAATCCTTCCTGCACTAACTTTAAGTTTAATTGGAGTTGCTCAAATTGCAATGTTTACACGGGAAAAGCTAACAGAAGTCTTATCGAGCGACTACGTGTTATTTGCAAAAGCAAGGGGTGAAAAAGGATTAAATCTAGTACTTCGACATGGAATTAGAAATGTAGCGCTTCCAGCAGTTACTTTACAGTTTTTAGGGTTCAGTGAATTGTTTGGAGGGGCGGTGCTGGTTGAACAGGTGTTTTCATATCCTGGAATTGGGCAGGCCGCAGTGGCTGCAGGGTTAAGATCAGATGTGCCCCTACTTTTGGGAATAGTTCTGGTCAGCGCAGTGTTTGTGTTCTGCGGAAATACAATAGCAGATATCATATATGAATTCGTTGATCCAAGGATAAAACAGGAGGCAGATTCATGAACACCACTGTAACCATGGGAAAAAGGTTATTTAAAGGATTAAACCTACGACAAAAGACCATATTAATAATAAGCCTCACCTCACTTTTACTGATCACAATAGTAATTTCCAGCTGGATATTAGGTGGTGAATCGCTTCCAGTGAATTTTGGAGCTAAAAACCTTGCCCCTTCCATTGAACATCCATTCGGGACAGACTGGATGGGTCGGGATATGCTCACAAGGACCATAGAAGGGCTTGGACTGAGCATAGTAATTGGAACTATTGCGTCCACATTTAGTTCTGCACTGGCCATAATTTTAGGGCTGCTTTCAAGTGCCGGTAAAAAGGCAGACACCTTTGTATCATGGCTGGTGGACCTGTTTCTCTCTATTCCACACCTCCTTTTAATAATCCTTATTTCCATTGGACTTGGAGGAGGTGCAGTTGGAATTATTGTGGGAGTGGCATTAACACACTGGACAAGTTTAACAAGGGTTGTGAGGGCAGAGATCAAGCAGCTTAAAACTCAGGAATACATCCATATCTCCCAGAATCTCGGCAGGTCCAAATGGTGGGTAGCTACCAAACATATAATGCCGCATTTAATTCCCCAGATACTGTTGGGTACCATTTTAATGTTTCCCCACGCAATTTTACACGAAGCCTCAGCCACTTTCCTTGGTTTTGGGCTTTCACCACATGAACCTGCAATTGGAATAATCCTCTCAGAGTCCATGAAGTACCTGTCAGTGGGATACTGGTGGCTGGCGTTCTTCCCAGGATTATCACTGCTGATTGTAGTTCTAGTATTTGACCTGATTGGAGATAATTTAGGAAAACTAATGGACCCAAAGAGTGCACACGAATAAAGGTGTTAAATATGGAAAATAAGGTTGAAATAAATATTGAAGAAGATTTCAGTACTGAAATTGACATAGCTAACAAACTCAATAGTGAAACAAGTGTGATTTTAAATAAAAAATTAATGAACACACATGATGAAGAAAAAAATAAAGGCGAAATCCTGTTAAATGTAGAAAACATTTCACTTTCTTTTACCCAATATACCTCCGGGCTCAGACAGACAAAATTAAATGTAATTTCCAATTTAAACCTGGAAGCGCGGCGCGGCGAAATTACTGCAGTGGTGGGATCAAGTGGATCTGGTAAAAGTCTTTTAGCCCATGCTATTTTAGGAATTTTACCTGCAAATGCTACACTTAATGGCAAAATAGAATATAATGGACAGGAACTTACTCAAAACAAAAAGGAAGAACTTAGAGGTAAAGAAATAGCCCTGGTACCCCAGTCTATAAATTATCTTGATCCATTAATGAAGATTTCAGACCAGGTAATAGGGGACGTGGAAGAGGAAGATAAAAAATTAATGAAAAATATTCAAAGAAAAATTTTCCGCAGGTATGATTTGAAACCAGAAGTCGATAAGATGTACCCCCATGAACTATCTGGAGGCATGGCCCGGAGAGTTTTAGTATCCACAGCAGTGATAAGCTCTGCAAAACTTATAATTGCAGATGAACCAACTCCAGGACTGGATGAAAAAACCTTAGATGAAACATTGAATTATTTCAAGGAAATGGCAGATAAAGGATGTGCAGTTATACTTATAACTCATGATATAGAGGCTGCACTTAAAATATCTGATAAAATTGCAGTATTTTATGCAGGAACTGTTTTAGAATTAGCTAATGTTGAAGATTTCAGCGGTACAGGTGCAAATTTAAGACATCCATATACCAGGGCACTGTGGAGTGCACTTCCCCAAAATGGGTTTCATGAAATTGGCGGCCACCAGCCAATGCAGGACGAAGTCATTGAAGGGTGTGTTTTCTACGAAAGATGCTCCAGAAGGAATGATCTCTGTTCTACCAGTACTCCTCCATTAAAAGAGATCAACGGAGGCATGGTCAGGTGCAACAACGCCGCCGCAAAAGAAGAAAGCTTTAATGAAACTCCTGTGTTTTATGATGCCGAAGGGGACGTGATTATAAAAGAAGTTAAAGGGGTGTAACAGTGCGCCTTAAAGGTGAAGATATAAGTTTTGGATATAAAAAAAATAACCTGATTTTAAATGAGGTGAATATATCATTAAAAAGCGGTGAAGTACTCGGTCTTATTGGGGACAGCGGGAGCGGTAAATCAACCTTGTGTAAGATACTATCCGGCTATGAAAACATGTATCAGGGAAATGTAACTATAGATGGGAAAAAAATCCCATTAAACCGATACAATCCTGTGCAGCTTGTATTTCAGCATCCTGAAAAAGCTGTAAACCCTAAATGGAAAATGAAAGATATTTTAAACGAGGGACATGAAGTTTCAAATAAAATTTTAGGATCCTTTGGAATAAAACAGGCGTGGCTCAATCGATGGCCCAACGAGCTTTCCGGAGGGGAACTTCAACGGTTTGCGCTTGCAAGGGCTTTAGGGCCTCAAACTAAATTTTTAATAGCCGATGAAATAACCACGATGGTAGATGCAATTACTCAGGCCCAGATATGGAGCACCATCATAGACATATCAGAAGAGCAGAATATAGGGGTGCTGGTTGTGAGCCATGAAAAAAAATTAATTGATAAGCTGTGCCATGAGGTCATCTATTTAGATGATATAAACACTGCTTGAATTTTTTATTTT
This sequence comes from Methanobacterium bryantii, assembly GCF_002287175.1. Classification (NCBI taxonomy): domain Archaea; kingdom Methanobacteriati; phylum Methanobacteriota; class Methanobacteria; order Methanobacteriales; family Methanobacteriaceae; genus Methanobacterium; species Methanobacterium bryantii. Next base: position 102,217 of record NZ_LMVM01000039.1, read on the forward strand.
TTTTCAAATCGATACGTTTATATTTACGTTTCGCAAGAATTAAAACACCAATGACTTTAGAAAGGTGCAAAGATGAAGGAAATGAAACTTTTAGACGATCTTATATCAGCAGTACAGGGCAAAGACGCGGTTGCAGAAGACGTGAGAGTCGGCGCATCATGGACTGGCGTTAAAGGTAGGTACGGAGGAGTATGCAAAACTTACGGGATTCCAGTACCCCACGGCAACTACACCAAGGACCTTGGAAAGCTCAATGAAAAAAGCACTTTAGAACTTGCAGAATATGCCCGTTCATGGAATTTTGTGGAAGCAAGTATTGGAGTGGCTGCACTAAATTCCATGGTAAAAGTTAAGGGCAAAACAGGAGTAAACGCCATTGATATAGTACTTGAGACATGCGAAAATAAAAAAGTCACCATGGTGGGTAAATTTCCACGTATCCCTGAAATTAAAGCACGTGCCAAAGAACTGTGGGTTTTGGAAATGAACCCATGTCTTTTAAACGTTAAAAAGGGAATAATAAACGCAGCGGCAGCAGAATATATGATTCCAGACAGCGATATCGTGATTGTAACTGGTTCCACACTTATAAATAAAACCATGGAACGCGTGCTGGAGCTGTGCAGGATGGCAAATGCTTACACCATAGTTATGGGGCCGAGTACTACCATGAGTGATGTTTTATTTGATTACGGTGCAGACATGCTTGCAGGTGTGGAAATAGCCAGGCCTGATGCCCTGCTTAACACCATAAGCCAGAGTGGAGGTATGATAAACTCCAGAGTCTGTGGAGATGAGCTTGTTTTCAGAGTCATGGAAGTTTAAAAATGAAAACTGACCCCCATAAGATGGATAAAAGATCCAAGACCATTTTTAAGGATGTTTATCTGCAGATAGCAGACCAGATCATCAGGAGGTGCGGGATTAAGAAGGGAACCTGCATCGACGTTGGATCTGGCCCAGGCGCGCTTGCAGTTGCTCTTTCTAAAGTAACCGACTTAAACATATATTCCCTTGACATCTCAGCCCAAATGAACGAGATTGCAAAGAAAAATATCGTAGAAGAGGGGCTGCAGTACAGGATATTCCCTGTTAAAGGTGATGTTTGCAAACTTCCCTTCCCCAATGGTTTTGCCGATTTAGTTATAAGCAGGGGCTCAATTTTCTTCTGGGAGAATAAAGAAACAGCTTTCAGGGAGATATGCCGTGTCTTAAAGCAGGGAGGATGGGCCTATATTGGGGGTGGATTTGGAAGTAAAACACTTAAAAATAAAATAAGGCAATCAGTAAATACAGGTAGAACAGATCATATTAGTATACCCAAAATTAGCATCACAGGGCTGAAATTGATATTAAACAGAGTTCCTATTAAAGACTACCACATACTAAATGACAATTCAGGCCTGTGGATTCTGTTTAAAAAATAATTTTTAACGTTCATGCTGTGCAAATTACATCTAATTGTAAACTGTTGAATAAATAAATGGAATTTTTTTAAATAATTTCAGCTTAAATTAACCGATATGTAAAAATCTACAGTAAACTTTTACGCATTAACATGAATGATCAAAACGTAATGGTGATTTTATGGAAAGTATAGAAGATATTCTAAATAAAATAAAAGACCCTAAAACCAGGGAAGAGTTAGAGAAAATCGTCAAATTTCACGGCTATTTAAGTTCAGGAGCTTGTATAGGATATCAAATGTTAAATATAGCCAGAAAACAGCTTAATATAAAAGAAGGGGAAAAGATTTTCGTAACAGCTGAAACACAGAACTGCCTACCCGATCCATTCCAGATATTGCTGGGATCAACTACTGGAACTAAGAGGTTAACAGTTAAAGACTACGGGAAAATGGCAGTGACAGTAAATAAAGCTGCAGCTCCTGAAGAACATGTTAAAGGCATACGAATATTTTTAGACCCTAAAAAAACTGAAAAGTATCCCAAACTGCATGCATGGTATATGAATTATGAAAAGGTACCTCATGAAGAAGTTTGGCCCCTCTTAGTTGAAGCTGGTGAAGATCTTTATTCATGGGAATTCATTGATCTGGAAGTACAGCACAAAAAGAAGAAAAATGTAATTATATGCAAAAAATGCGGTGAAGCGTTTATTTCATGGGATAATAATGACATATGTACATCCTGTTCACATAAAACATGAATTTAAGAATTATCATAAAAATTCAGCGGACAATTCCATGTCCCCTGCTTGAATTTATAACAAACTGAGTGATTTATATGGAAAGACAGATTACAATGAAACTTCCAGAAGACATGTATAACGACTTGAAAGAACTGTCCTCAAAAAAAGATAATATTCCCCTTGGAAATCTTATTAGAAGAGCTATTGATGATTATTTAAGAAAAAATAGAATGAAAGGAAATTTGTGAATTTCTTCACTAAATCTTATTTTCCAAGTTATAATATAATGAAATTTACCATACTCCGGTAAAAAAACAAGCTGAAAAGAAACTTATAGATTTCCTTAATCTTATTTTCCAAATATTATAATAAGATTTACCCTGTTCAAACCAGGTGAAAAGAAATTTTATAAAATTTCCTCACTAAATCTTATTTTCCAAATATTATGATGTAATGGGATTTACCGTTTTCAAGGTCTTCCCCTGCTTCAGTATCAAGCTGCACCATTTTTAAGCCGTGTTTTGCAAACATTTCTTCCATTTCTTCCGGGTTACTTTTGACCCTTACAGGAGGTCCGTATCCAGTATCCTCTTTTTTATAGTCCATAACTGCTATTTTTCCTTCTGGCTTTATAATTCTTTTAAGTTCCTCGATTGCGCCGTCGGTTTTTTCCATGGCCACAAAATGGTGGAAAACATTGACCAGAAGGCATATATCTACAGTGTTATCCTCGATAGCTATGTGGTCTGCTACATCAGACTGGATTGGAATAATATTTTTTATTCCCTTCTCCTCAACTTCCTTTTCCATATCTTCAATGGAAGGTCCAAATACATCTACAGAATATATGGTTGCCTCATCGTCCAACATATCATACGCTTCCATAGATACATGGCCGTCACCGCAGCCAATATCTGCAAAAACTTCATTTCCTTTAAAATTCAATCTTAAAAGCACATCACGGGCATCTATAAAAGATTCGGTTGATCTTCCCTGAATACGGTGCCCGTTAGATGGAAATAATCCTGTATCGCTTGACATTTTTTTTATCTCCTTTTTTTAGTGAATAACCCTGCTGTTAAAGTACGTCAATAATATATTTATATCACTTTAGCACGCTAAAGGCAATTTAAACAATTATATAAATTTTACAAATTTAATAAGTTACGTTTACGGAACGAAGTTCCGTAACAGTGAAAATTCATAGAATTTTCACATGTTATTCACAGTAAAATAAAATATACGATACGGGAATATATACATTTCGATATAGGCCCCTCTTTTAAATAAAACCTGCAAAATTTAATTAAGTTTCTGAAATTACAAAAACCATAGGTATTTATATACTTATCGACCTATAATCTTATGAATTATGCTCATGTTAAGATGATTGTAAAATGATGCAGTTTAATTTTGTATGATCACCTGTTAAACCATTAAAAGTCATGAAATCCATTAAAATTACATAATATATAACTTGAATTTGTACAGGCCCATTAAATGAGCTTTATGTTAAAATTGGATAAAATAGAGGTAATAAAACGAATATTAAAAATAATTTAATACTTTTATGTTTGTTAACCATTGGAGTGGCCATGTATGCTACTTCATTAGAACCTGTATCAGCTGCAGATGTAACTTCAAATTCAATTTGCTGTCAAAACTATACCAATCCAATATATTTACAGCTAGTAAGAACCGGAGAAAATACATACACTGCATATTTTATTGATAGCAAATGGAACGCAATAACAAATTTACCAGCCAATATAACATTTACAGTAGGAAAAGTTCTGTATAATGTTACAACAGTTAATGGAATGGCTAATTTCACAGTGCCCATTGTCAGCAACCTATCTAAAATCATAACCGCTTCATTTAATCATATGAACACTTCAATGCCAATTAATAGCCCAATAAGCAGTTTAGACAATATTTCCGATTTATTGATATATGGTAGAGGTTCCGGAACCATTATCATCTCACCTACCATAACTGCTACAAGCACTAAAAATAAAGCTACTGGCGTTTCCAGGACCAATGCAGCGGCTGTCAGGTTCAGCAAAAACATACTAAAAAGCGTGAACTGGTCTAAAATATACGTTAAAAACCTTAAAACAGGAAAAAAATGTAAAATAACAACATGGGTTAGTGTAAATCATCTTTACATAAAAACCAACAGTAAAAGAGCAGCTTATACATGGTACCAGGTTTATATCCCTGCTTCAGCAGTTAAAGACAGCACAGGCAACAAACTGGCTAAAAGTTACACCTGGAAATTCAAAACAGGAAAATAATTAAACCTTTTCTATTTTTATCTTTTTAATGCGGCCTACTTTTCTATTTTTAACTTCGTATCTTAAAGAAAATTAGTAAAATGCAACCTATATCGCAAAATTTAAATAATTAAATGTTTAATTATGTCTGTACATGAGAACTTAACGTTTTAAATGTACATGGAAATGGTAATATTGAGCTGTTAATATTATTATTTCCTCCACATTTTGTTTAAAAAAAGTAGCAGCAGTTACTTAAAATGTATAGGTCTTTAAAGATCCACATAACTTTTTTTATGGTATAACATTAAAAAAATATCATTATTTGGCTGTAAAAATCATCATATATTCATGAATTATTCTTAAATTTTGAGTAGTTTTATTTAAACATCATACTTAAACTACACAATATTATCTAATTTTTCAATGTGTTTTCAAAAAATCAAAGCCTGAAAAAACTGTTAAAATCTACGATTTCCTTCAACATCGAAAATTTTCAATTTTCGAATGCTTTGTTTTTCGGCCCCAAAAATCAGAGATTTTTGAGGGATTTTTTGGGGTTTTCTACCAATCTCATTACTATAACTCCATTCAAAATACGTAATAGGTTATCACCTGGACACTTGGGGGGGGTGTCCAGGAATAGCATGTGATATACTGAAACTTTGCTTTATTTCAAGGAATACGTAACCTATTGTATCATATGCCGGGAGGATCGAGTAGTATTTTCCCATAAAGTTCCTGGACACTTAGGAGCAAGTGCCCAGAAGGACTTTTTATGATACATTTAGATGGTTGGCCCCTTATGACTTATATACATTTGCGTGTCGGAAGGGATGTGATGATACCATTCGTTTATTTTTTAAAAGAGGTTCCCTGGCACTTGTAGGTGCAAGTGCTCATGGAGATCGAATTGTTCGACTTTGATATAGAAGATCCTGGACACGTAGGGACATGTGTCCCGGGACTTTTTATGAACAATCTTAAATAGTTCCTTTTGATTTATATACTTATGCATCTCGTTTGCAGCATACTGTTAAAACTCCAGAAAGATCACGAACAAAAAGATTATAAAAGGAAATATACTGTATAAATAGCCAAGTATGTTTATAACAGCACCCGATTTATATTAAACATTAAACGGAAAATTAACCAAATTATAAATCTCTAAATCCAAAATACATACATATTAAATTATTTAACCCAAAACTAAAGGAGTATTAATTAAATGAGACGTAATACAACAATATTTATTATCCTGCTGGTTGCGGGGCTGTTCCTGTTAAGCACAGTATCTGCAGAAAGTGCAGCAGCCCAGATTACAGACAAGACCGCACCTAAAATAAGTTCATTTTACCCTAAAAGCGGTACCACAGGTATTTCCAGGACAAATACGCTCTACGTTAAGTTCAGCGAGAACGTCAAAGCAGGGTCAAACTGGTCTAAAATATACGTTAAAAACCTTAAAACAGGTAAAAAGGTTGCAGTCAGCAAATCCATAAGCGGCAATGTTTTATACCTCAAAACAGGTACAATGACTTCCTACACATGGTACCAGATTTACATCCCATCTGCCGCTGTAAAAGACAGTGCAAATAATAGTTTAACCAAATACAAGACCTGGAAGTTCAAAACAGGGACAGCAGCAACCACCATAATTGATAAAGGCATTAAAAACGTTACTGTCCAAAAAGATGTATTTTACCACGTGTACAACTGGACAACGTACAGGTACAGCAGCTACAACGTGAAAACATTTTTAACTAACACCACCTACCTTTTAGGTACACCTTACATGGTAGTTAAAGATGTTATTAACATTAAAAAGGTGGGCACCAACAAATTAATGGTTGCAGAAGCAGTGACTTCCGCAAGTGGGAACACCACCACGTATACTAACTACTACAGATACAGGGGTGCAAACGCGGTTAACTTTTACAAATACATCTTTAAAAAGTACTTTTTAAAGCCGTACATGACATAAATGCAGACATTGCTTTTAAACCGGTGCATGTACAATTTTTTTCTTTTTTGATGGTTAAGTAACTGGTTTAAATACTGCATAACCCCAATAACACGCTTAAGTATTAAAAACACTATTAGCCAGATAATATCATTTAATTTATTGAAGCACGCCGCACAATTTTTTTTAACTGTTTTTCAATCACCCAATATGTTTAGAGTAATTATGTTTGTTCGATATGAATATATATACATTTCCATAAAACAGCCCATTATTTCCTTATAAAATAAACATCATAATTAATTAAATATATTATTACTGGATTTTAATGTTTAAATTAATATTTAAGTACATTTTATGTGATTAATTTTCCATAAAGTATATATTAAACTTTTAAATTTAATTTAATGTTATTTAGATTCAAGTTAAAAAATTCAAGCCTCAAAAATTTTTTCTTAAGAAGTATCTAGATCTAGTGTGATTTTGAGAAATGTATATATACGTGTATTAACCTAATATCGATCCGTAGCCAAGTACATTTCGAGGAGTGTATAAATGTACCCTGGCGACAAAATGTGGAGGAAATAATAATGAAAATGAAAAAATTAGGAATAGTGGTCTTTTTAGTGGCTGTGTCCCTTGCAATGGGATCCGCATCTGCTACAGATGTAACTTCCAGCATGACCAACACCCAAATTCAAAACGCCATCGATACAGACACCAGCGGAACCATAAATTTCGCACCAGGAACTTATACTGGCGTCTATTTGACTACTACCAAATCCCTGAATTTTGTAGGTAATGGAGCAGTCCTTGTAGGTGATGGAAGTCATAATGTCCTGACTATTTCAAGTACAACTGGAACAAACATAACTGGTTTCGTTGTCAATGTCAATGGGCTGAAAAATGGTATAACTGGACAATATGTGTATAACTGCCGGATTGAAAACAATACTATACGAAATGGTGGAGATGCTATCAATATCTACAAACAGTACGGAAGTCTCACAATCAACAATAACACCATAAACAACATGAGTACCAGCTATGGTGATGGTATTTCACTTGTAAACTGTTTAAATGCTGAAACAAGCACTTCCACAACAGTTACAAACAACGTTATAGACGATACTGATTACGGTATATTCCTGGGCGGATATTTCAAAGGAACTGTTACAGGTAACACCTTAACTAACATTGGCGCTACTGGAATGAACATAACTGGAAAAAATGCCGCAACTACCGGTAACTTATATGCAAATATAACCAACAACGATATAACTTCAAATGGTATAGGCATATCCATGGAAAACCCAGATGTAGTATATCTCAACTTAACAGGTAACACAGTATCCAGTGGTTCAGACAGCCTGCATAAAGGTTACTACTACTACAGAGACCCAAGCATACAGTTAATAAACGATCCAGATGACAACGACTACAATAATGTATGGGATCCTTTAACATCTAATGGCCATTAATGGTAACCATATAAACAATTAAAAAAACTTTATTTAAGCCCGTTGGGCTTAAATATCTTTTATTTTTAAATCATACATTTTAAAGCGCGTGATGCTATATAAAATCAAATTTAAACATTACTAAGCTATTATTTTAAGTAAAATATCAATTTACTATCTGAAATTAGATTATATCATATATTAAATTTTTAAATTATACATTAGTGCTCAATTCGATTTATTATTAGTTTATTATTAATTATTATTTTTTATGGCCTATTTAAACCCACTAAACCCGTTTCGATCGATATGTTTATATCGATCATTCGATTACCTAGTCTTATGAATCTTTATTATTATTTTAATTTTTAACTGAGATTCATAAACAAACAAAATAAGGAGGTAAAACAAAATTGAAATACAATAAACTACCCATATTCCTGGTTTTTGCTTTGCTCGCCTGTATTTTAACAGTGGGAAGCGTCAGCGCGGCTGACACTAATAACCCCACAGGCCTTGCAAACTCATCATACCCCGAATATGGGATAAACAACAACCACACCAGCCAGTCTAACTACACAGGCCCGCAGACAAACACCACCAAATGGAATAATACAGTAAGCACTCTTAATGGTACTGTTAATGGTACTATTAGTGGTGGATCTGCAGTTACTGGGTCAGACGGTACTATATATTTTGGAAGTAGCACTGGTTTTTACGCGTTGAATCCAAACGGGACAGTTAAATGGACTTATGATATCAGACCAGTATATAGCGCTCCAGCTATTGGTGCTGACGGGACCATCTATGTTTGTAACATCACAGATTTGTATGCATTAACTGATAGCGGAACCTACGCAACACCAAAATGGAATTACACCCTTGCAGGGCAATCCATGGGCATTTCAATTGCTCCAAATGGAACTATTTACCTTGGGACCAGTAATGGTTATCTGTACTCCATAACAGACAACGGAACATCTGCAATAATAAACTGGATCTATCATACCAGCGCTATCGATACTTATGCTTCTGCTCCATCTATTGGGTCTGACGGAACCCTCTATGTTCTTAATGGAAAGGTCTTGACGGCCATAACAGACAACGGAGACGGTACATACACCGTTAAATGGACATACTCCTATAAATCTTCAACGTACGGTGGTATTTCTATTGGTTCAGATGGGACCATTTATGTTGGAACCAGTAAGGTTTTGTATGCCGTAACAGACAATGGCGATACTTATACCGTTAAATGGAGTTATACTCCAGGCTCAACTATTTACTGCACACCTGCAATCAGTTCAGATGGAACTATTTATATTCTAACCGGTGATGGCACTAAATCCACTTTATATGCCATAACAGACAACGGAGACGGTACATACACCGTTAAATGGAGTTACGATGTTGGACTATGCAATGGTCGATGTGGAATTACTATCGGGGCAGACGGGACCATATACTTCGGGACCATGACAGGCATGTACGCTATAACCGATAACGGGGACTATGGAACATTAAAATGGAACTATACCACAAATGGTACTATTCAGAGTGCCCCTGTAATCGGCTCTGACGGCACACTATACGTTGGAACTACCACAGGTGTTTTTTACGCGTTCCAGGATTTAACAGCAGACTTCACAAACACCCACCCCACAAACGGCACAGTAAGTTTCACCGACAACTCTACTAACATTCCAACCAGCTGGAACTGGAGTTTTGGTGATGGTGCAACAAGCACAGAACAAAACCCAACACACACCTACAGTAAATCAGGCAAATACACCGTTACTCTAACTGTAACCAACGCTGACGGTGTTCAGGACACAACAAGCAAAACCATTTACATTGTTTTAGCATCTGCTAACCCTGTTGGTGGAAACTACAGTAATGGTAAGACTGTAAATTTAGCCACAGACGACACCAATGCCACAATCTACTACACATTAAACGGGACAGACCCAACACTCTACGGGACCAAATACACCGGTCCGCTTACAATAAGTAAAACAACCACTGTAAAATACGCAGCAGTGGACAACGGCAACTGGAGCTCAGTCTACACCCAAACCTACACCATCGCGCCTAGCGTAACCGCTAGTCCTGTTGGAGGAAGCTACAACACATCAAAAACCGTGACACTAAAAACAGACGACACCAGTGCTGTTATTTACTACACAACCAACGGAACCGACCCTAAACTTTACGGAACCAAATACACCGGCCCAATCACCATAAGCAAAACCACAACCCTAAAATACGTGGCTGTAAAAGATGGTAACTGGGGCATTGTCACAACACAAACCTACACCATAGACAAAACCGCACCAACTGCAAGCGCCAATTACAAAAGCGGATGGTACAACAAAAACCTGAAGATCACCCTAAAAATGAGCGAAGCAGGAACCATATACTACATCACCACTGGAGCAACAAGCAGCAAAAAATACACTGGAGCATTCACCATAAGCAAAAGCACAACCCTAAAATTCCGGGCAGTGGATAAAGCAGGGAATAAATCTCCAGTTTACACAGTAAAATATGTAATCGACAAAACTGCACCCAAAGTAAGTGCAGTTAGCCCAAAAAGCAGAGCAACCGGTGTTTCCAGAACAAAAACTGTTTCAATCAGGCTCAGCGAAAACGTCTTAAAAAGTGTGAACTGGTCCAAAGTCTACATTAAAAACATTAAAACAGGTAAAAAATGCAAAGCAACCATATGGATCAGCGGAAACCACATATACATCAAAACCAGCAAAAAAGCATCGTACACATGGTACAGAGTATACATACCAGCATACTCCATAAAAGACAAAGCAGGAAACTACCTGACCAAAGGATACAGTTGGATATTCAAAACAGGAAGATACTAAAACCACCTTCCTATTTTTTAATTTTTAGTTATCAAAACACTGTTTTTACATACATATTTAACCAAACTTTACATGTCTTAATTTTAATAAATTCTCACGATATGTTTTCAAAAACACATCAACTTATCAAAAAAATATTTCATAAAATATTAAACCAATTATAAAAAGTAGATATAAAAATAAGCCATTAACAATTTTATCCCACATTTTAAGGCATAAAAACACAGTTATAACATATTTACTTCTTTTAAATGAATTTAAACCAGATAATAAACTTATTAAAACAGTATAAATTTAAAAAAACATAATATCTAAAATATAATTTTAAGTCCACATTTTGATCTAATGTGATATATTAACGTGAAAAATATGTTTTTTATGACCTATTTTAATTAATATGTAACTAAAATTTGTTATTAACCCTCCAAATTGTTCTAACTTAATTAAAACATTAATTTGATCGATATGTTTATATCGATCATTCGTTTACTCCTATTATTATGGATCTATTATTTTTTATTTTGATCTGATAAGCAACTAAAAAAGGAGGTTAAAATGTTAAAGAATAAGAAAACGTTTATATTAGCCATGGTTTTCCTATTCATTTGTATTACAGCTGCAGGAGGTGTAAGTGCTGCAGATGCCCCTTCCGCCAGTTTTACAAGCAATGCGACGGGCGGCAGTGCAGATTTAAGTGTTCAGTTTAACGACACGTCCGCAGGCAGCCCCACATCCTGGTACTGGAATTTTGGGGATGGAAAAAATTCAACTGAACAGAACCCTGTGCATAACTACACCGCAGCCGGTAAATACACTGTCAGTCTAAAGGCAGGCAATGAATACGGTAGTGATACCACTTCAAATTATATCCATGTATATGATTCAGCCGACGCTGCAAACAGGTTCAACAATTCCGGGTTTGAAACAGGCGATTTAAGCGGGTGGAAATATGGAAATACCACAGAGGTAAGCAGTTCAAAATCTCACAGTGGAAATTACAGCGTTAATTTCCGCAATACTGGTAATGCAAGCACGAATTACATTCAACAGAATGTTGATCTAACCATTGTAGATAATATTTCCTTCTGGTGCTGCGGGGACCTTTCCAGGCAGCTTAACGTGTATATTGATGGAGTCCTTGTAAAATCAGTTAGTACCTCAAATAAATGGACTGAATACACGATTTCAACTTCAAGTTACACCGGCATTCACAATATAACACTGAACTGCACTGGAGGTACTACTACTTATCTGGATGATTTTTCAGTGAGTTTTTCAAAAAACCTGGCTAATTTCACAAGTACAACCACATATAACAGCAAAAAACCGTTAACTATCCAGTTTAAAGATACATCCACTGGCCTGGTAACAAGCTGGCTGTGGGACTTTGGCGATGGTACAACAAGCACCCAAAAGAACCCGCTCCACAGCTACACCAGGGCAGGCATTTATACTGTGAAGCTAACGGTTACAGGGCCTTACTGCAGTTCAACCCAGACCATTGATGATATGGTTAACGTGGTCCAGCCCACCAATGCCAGAACTGGCAAAACTTACGACAGCATCCAGGCAGCGATAGACGATGCAGAAAACGGAGATACCATCAACATAGGCAGTACATCGTACCTAGAAACCTATACTGAAAACGTGAAGGTCACCAAAAGGGTGAACATAGTTTCAAATGGGAACGTGATAATCACCGCTTTAGATGTAAATAATCCCGTTTTCAGCATGCTTTCTGGTGGAAACAATTCCCTGATAAAAGGTTTCACCATAACTGGAGCAGCTGGTTCAAGCGGGATTTATATAGCCCCTTCAGTCAACGCCGCCATCACAGGCAACGTTATTACCGGAAATAAAATTGGAATTGATGTTGAGGACGGGACTGCGACTGTAACTTTTAACAGCATATACAACAACACCCTTTATGGTTTAAAGTTTACAGGAAACGGTTTAAACGCTGAAAATAACTGGTGGGGAACCAACAGCCCTACATATGTAAACGGCACCACTGCACCTGGAAAAACAGATATATATGAAGCACAAAGCGGAAGTCATGCTGTTTATGACCCGTGGATTGTGTTAAAAGCCAGTGCAAGTGACGATCTGCTGAAAAAAGGAGATAAGTCCACTATCACAGTAGATATGACCCACAACTCCAATGGCCAGGACACATCAGGCCAGGGGACCATACCAGACTTACCAGTAGACTTTAATTACACTCTAGGGACACTTTCTACAACAAGCACAACGGTTTCCAAAGGAAAAGCAAGTACAGTAATAACTGGCGGAAGCACAAGCGGGACAGATGACGCAAGTGTAACCGTTACAGGATGTACAGTCTACATTCCAATTACAGTTGATACTGTGGCACCCACCGCAAATGCAACTTCTGGAGGGACATTTCCCACCAGCAAAACAGTGACCATAACCACCAGCGACCCCACTGCAACAATTTATTACACTGCAGACGGTACTGACCCCCGAACAAGCAGCACAAAAATAAAATACACAAAAACTCTTACCATAAGCAAAACCACAACCCTCAGGTATGCTGCAGTTGACCCTGCAGGAAACTGGAGCCCACTGTACCTTCAAAATTATGTTATTGGAACAGGGGGGCTTGCAAATTCATCATACCCCACATATGGAATAAACAACAGCCACACTGGGCAGTCCAGTTACACAGGACCGCAGACAAACGCAACCAAATGGACTTATAAAGGCATAACCGTATACGGGTCTGCAGCTGTCGGTACAGACGGGACCATATACATTGGAGGCTATAACGGTAAGGTATACGCATTCAACTCCAATGGGGCGTTGAAATGGACTTACACCACTGCAAGTTATATACTTGGTTCCCCTACCCTCGGGACCGACGGGACCATATACATCAGCTGCTGGATGAACAGTACACTTTACGCAATAAACCCTGACGGAACACTGAAATGGAAGTACAAGACTGGAAAATATAATTTCGGCTCATCACCTGCTATTGGTGCAGATGGAACCATTTATACAGTAGATACAAGCAGTACTGTTGGTACCGTGTACGCATTATCTTCTAAAGGAACTCTGAAATGGACATACAGTACTGCAGGGTCGATCTATGGGTCATCAACAGCTATCGGTTCAGATGGAACAATCTACATTGCAGATTACAATGGTACTCTGTACGCTATAAACCCTGATGGAACACTCCACTGGACATATAAGATGATATCCATTCCTTATGAAAATGCGCGTGTGGTAGATTCATCTGAAGCTGCATATTATGTTACTCCATCAATTGGTGCAGACGGGACCATATACATCGAAAGCCAGAATACAATATATTATAATTACCATTTTCCATCAGTATATACCTTATTTGCCATAAATCCAGATGGAACCCTGAAATGGACATACAATACAGAAGAAAAACTTTACGGTGCCCCTGCCATTTCCTCAGATGGAACTATATACATTATAGGCACCAGTAAACTCTACGCCATAAGTTCCAGTGGAGAATTATTGTGGACTTACAGCATTGGGGAGGTTGCTACAAATGAAGTCGTATCTGCTACTATCGGGCACGACGGGACTATCTATGTTGGAAGCAGCACAGGCATTTATGCGTTGACCCCCAACGGGTCGCTGAAATGGAATTATGCCGCTGGAAGTATCTGTGCTTCCCCAGTAATCAGTTCAGACGGCACATTATACGTTGGAACCATTAATGGAACATTATACGCGTTTAAAAATATTGGAGCCAATTTCACAACAAAAACTAGCAGTAAAACAGTCAAATTCACCGATAAATCCACAGGCAGTCCAAAATCATGGTTGTGGAACTTTGGAGATGGAAAAACTTCCACAGAACAGAACCCAACACATACATATGCCAAAGATGGTGATTATACAGTTACTTTAACTGTAACCAGTAGCAATGGTACTGATAAATGCACTCAAACATGCACAATAGACAACAAAGCACCGACAGCAAGCGCTAATTACAAAAGCAGGACATACAACAAAAACTTAAACATCACATTAAAAATAAGCGAAACAGGAACCATATACTACACACTAAACGGGGCCACACCGACCACAAGCAGTAAAAAATACACCGGAGCTTTCACTGTCACATCCACCCACACACTAAAATTCCTGGCAGTGGATAAAGCAGGGAATAAATCTCCAGTTTACACAGTAAAATATGTAATCGACAAAACTGCACCCAAAGTAAGTGCAGTTAGCCCAAAAAGCAGAGCAACCGGTGTTTCCAGAACAAAAACTGTTTCAATCAGGCTCAGCGAAAACGTCTTAAAAAGTGTGAACTGGTCCAAAGTCTACATTAAAAACATTAAAACAGGTAAAAAATGCAAAGCAACCATATGGATCAGCGGAAACCACATCTACATCAAAACCAGCAAAAAAGCATCGTACACATGGTACAGAGTATACATACCAGCATACTCCATAAAAGACAAAGCAGGAAACTACCTGACCAAAGGATACAGTTGGATATTCAAAACAGGAAAATACTAACCTGTTTTCTTTACTTTTTTTATTTTTTAACCGCCAAAAATCATGTTTTTACATGGATATCTAACCACATAAGCCCAATTTGCACTGATTTTAATATCCTAATTTCCAACGATATGTTTATAAACACACATCAATTAAACAGTGACGAAATATTTCACAAAATATTAAACCAATTACGAAAAGCACATACAAAAACAGGTTAATAGCAACTCAATTTTATATTATAATATATTAAAAGATTTATATAATGTATTAAAACTTTATAAACAATTATAAACCATATAATGAACTTATTAAGTCATTATAGATTTTAAAAGAAGGCCTAGTATCCAAAATATAATTTTAAATCTATATTTTGATCTAATAGTACGTATTAACATACTGAATATGTTTTTTATAACTTATTTTAATTACCATATAATTAAACTTTATTATTAACTCATAAAAGTGTTTTAACTTAATTAAAACATTAGTTCAATCGATATGTTTATATCGATCATTCGAATACTCCTATTATTATAGATCTATTATTTTTTATTTTGATCTGATAAACAAAACGCAAGGAGGTGAAAAAACGAACGCTAAAAACAGGATAATGATATTTTCTGTATTCATCATAGGCATGTCCCTATTTGCCACGACCATAGAACCGGCATCAGCTGCTACAATTAATGTAACGTCTACTATGAATAATTCAGAGATCCAATCAGCATTAGATAACGCTGCATCTGGAGATACAGTTAACTTCCTTGGAAAGCTCTATGAAAACATACAGCTGACCATCAACAAGACTTTGAACATAGTAACCAGCGCAAGGACAATATTATCTGGATCCAACCTCAAATCTGCAGTATTTTCAATTAATGGACCCCAATCTTCAGGAACTAAAATAAGCGGATTTACAATTAACGCATCAGGCACAGGAATACTCGTAAACAACACCAGCAATATAATCATCTCTAGGTGTAACATAAGCGCTGCCAACGGGCCTGCAGTCAATGTAAACAGCAGTTCTAATACCCGAATTGAAAACAGCACCCTGACCAACTCAACCACAGGAATTACCGTTTCAAACAGTAAAAACACCAAAATCACAGGAAGTACCGTCAAAAATAACAAAGGAAATGGTATCGACGTGGAAAATTCCGTAAATACCACCATAAACAAGGATAAAATCACCGGCAACGCAGAAAGAGGAATTAAAATCTATAATTCCATTAACACCACCGTTAACGGCTCCATCATAAAAAGTAATGGAAATAACAGCACTATAAATCTGCACTCCACAGGAGGAGGTATTTATGTTCAAAGCTCAAAGAACGTTAAAATCACCCACAGCAGCATTACCCACAACAGCCATGGAATAATTGGAGTAGATTCTTCTAATCTCACAATAAATAACAATACAATAGACGATAACCGCGGGGATGGAATAATACTCCGTGGATATGCAATTAACATAACCATAGACACTAACGAGATAAAAAGAAATTCCAATGGGCTTGAACTGGATTACTCCAATGGCACAAACATAAACATCAAACACAACACCATAACTGAAAGCATACTTTATTCAAACAGTTCTACTGAAGAGACCGGGAGTGGAATTAATTATGGAACTGACTATATAAATGGTGTAAGCGAGACCATAGAACATAATGTAATCATGAATAACCAAAAGAGAAATATAAATGGGCATGATACGAGTGCTACCCTTCTTCCAGTGGGTATAAACTGGTATGGAGTAACATGGTCTGGAAATGAACCTGGTTATTCTGTGGGTCAGGATCTGTTCTGTTGTAAAGTCCTTGGTACTCCAATCAATTTGGTATTGTATAACTCTGGAGGAAACACATATACTGCATATCTCATGGATGTTTACGGCAATTATATAACCGATTTGCCGGATATAAGTGTAACCTTTAGTACCGCGGGAGGATTTTCAAAAACATTGACACTGCACAATGGACATGTTAGTGTTCAGATCGGCATCACCCAGCTGGGAAATGGTATGGTACTAGTTACCAGCGGCGATGAAACCGCTTATGTATCATTTGATGCTGAAGTAACTAATCCAAACTCTGGAAATGGAAACGGTAATGGTAATGGTAATGGAAACAACAACGGTAATGGGAACAACAATGGAAACGGTAACGGCGGCTCTGGAAATGGAAACGGAGCAGGTACAAACGGTGCCGGTGGAAACTCAGGCGGTTCCAGCGGTGGCGCATCATCAGGGTCTGCTGCAAGCGTGGGGCTTGCAACAGCTGCAGCAGATGCAGGAAGCTCTGGAGGTTCCAGCCAAGGCGGATCCAACGGGCAGCAGTCCTCCCAGTCCAAAGATAATTCTAAAACTGCCCAGGAGTTATTCATCGACAAAACAGTTAAAAGTCCAGAGTTCTGGGGTATAATCGGGATCATAGTTCTGCTCGTCCTGATATTCGGAGCTTACTACAGAAAAGACTTAATGGCCATGATCCAAAAATCAAAAAAATAAAACCCTTCTTTTTTTCTTTTTACTCGAAAATTTTCAGTGCTCACAAAACTGAAAGTTTTGGGCTGTAAAAAATCTGTGATCTTCAATTTTCACATGCCGCAAAAACATTAGGTTTTTGCAGGTTTTAAACTAAAATCAGATGTATAGAACTCTGTAAAGCCACGTTTAAATGATTATCACATAATATAAACCCAAGTTTACAACGTGATGGTCAAATTATCTACTTATATTAATAATTTCATATCATACTACTCTAATTCAACTTTTTGTGCGTATAGAACCCAAATCTATACGTATTTATATACGTATCGATCTACTGTTATTGTGTTAATTATATCCTTCTTAAAAATTAGAAGGGGGTGAAAAAGACGAACACTAAAAACATGATAATTGTATTATCTTTATTATTTATGAGCATATCCATACCTGCTGCCGCTTTAGAGCCTGTATCTGCAGCAAGTACCAATATAAATTCCACCATGACCAATTCAGAGATTCAAAATGTACTGGACAACGCTGCATCTGGAGATACCATCAATTTCCTAGGACAGCTTTATACAAATATACAGCTGGCCATCAACAAGACGCTGAACATAGTAACCCATGTTGGAACAGTGCTGTCTGGGCCCAGCTCATCAGGATCTGCAGTGTTTTTAATTAATGGATCTAAAGCTTCAGGAACTCAAATAAGCGGTTTTAATATTACAGGTTCAGGTTCAGGAATACTTGTAAACAGCACGAGTAACGTGAACATTTCTAAATGTAATATAAGTGCTTCTGATGGTTCTGCAGTCATCATAAACAAAAGCAGCGGCACCAACATTAAAAATAGCAATATAACAAACTCCATAACAGGAATTAGCATTTCAAACAGTGAAAAAACCAAAATCACTGGAATCACAGTCAAAAACAATAAAAAAGATGGTGTAGACGTGAAAAATTCTGCAAGTACCACTATAAATCATACTAAAATTACAGGTAACGCTGAAAGAGGGGTCAAAATTTCCAATTCCGACAGCACGGTGGTCAATGGGTCTACCCTAACTGGTAATGGAAATAAGGCAGGTGAATCTTCTGATGAAGGTGCTGTGTATGTGAAAAACTCGAGAAGCGTTAAAATCACTTATAACACTATCAATGATAACAGCCAGGGAGTAACTGTGACTGATTCAGACAATGTTGCCATAACTAACAACACAATAAATAACAATTATGGTGAAGGGATACTTCTTAACGGGACTTTACTCGAAAATATCTCAGTAAAAGGTAACGATATCGAAAAAAATGGTAATGGAATAGTATTAAATTATCATATGGGCATAAATATCCATATCAACGGAAATATCGTGACAGCCAGTGCGTATAACTCACTGCAGGATGGTGAAGATTCAGGAATTGGAATTAGATTTGGCTCAGGTTATGCCAGCAATTCTGGAACAGAAGTCATAGAACACAATGCTATTTTTGACAACAATGTCATGGATATGAGGGGAAGAGATGCCCAAGTCCTTCCCAATGTAGGATCTAACTGGTATGGATATAGTCCCCTTCTCTGTGGATGTGTCAAGTATGCCCAGGCCATGTATCTACAGGGGATACAAATTGGAACAAATACATATGCAGGAGGATTTTATGACGGCGTTACAGGCCAGCTGGCAGCTGATTTCCCTTCTCTACTGGTAAAACTTAGTGGAAATGGATTTTCACTATCTGCTATGTCCCAGAATGGACAGGCCATATTCCACCTGGATCCCAATTTAGGTTCAGGTAGGTTAACCCTAACCGCTACCAGGGTGAATGCGTATGGAAATTGGATTAAAGACAACCCACAACATTCAACCAATGGAACAGATCCTAACAGCAACCCCGGAAAAGGTAATGGAAATAGTTCGGGTACAGGTAACGGTGGTGCTAATGGAGGTAATGGTGATGATTCCAGCAGCGGCGCGACATCAGGTCCCTCTTCAAGTGTAGGGCAAGCAAATACAGCTTCAGCCGCAGCTGGGAGTGCAGGAAGTAGTGGCCAGTCCGGATCTGCCACTAAGAAAACCGCACAAGAGCTATTCATTGATAATACAGTTAAAAATCCAACTGTTTGGAGCATAATTGGAATTATCGTGCTTCTAGTACTGATATTTGGAGTTTACTACAGGAATGAATTGATGAGTATGATCAAAAAATCAAAAAAATAATTCACTCCCCACTCTATTTTTTAGCGCCAGTTACTACATGTTACACATTGATTCAAGTTTCAATTTTTTAAGCTGGATGAAATAACCTATTTTATAAAACCACACATAACGCTTATTTTAACTTAAATTTTATATTTTACATTTAATAATTAATAAAACATATAATAACGCTTTAAATAAATGTATATATTTTTTAATTTGCATTATACACATATAACAGCATAATAATCTTTTAACTTTAAAAATATATCATATAAAATTAATTTTTGTTGTTACAGTCCACCATAACATTCCGAAAGATATATATATTCATTTAATACTTAAATCGAATCATAATTATATGCATTTCGTTTGAAGTTAAAAAATCAGTAGAATGTATTTAATTATAATTAATAAACAAAGGAGGAATTTAAATAAAGGGGATAAAAAAAGAATTATTATTATCCATAATGGTTCTAGCCGTCATTTCAGCAGGATCCGTAATGGCTGACCCAGTATCTGCAGCCACCATTCCAGTAACTGCAGGCTCAACAAATGCCCAGATACAGACCCTAATTGATGACGCCCACAGCGGAGACACAATAAGCTTCGCACCTGGAACCTACAATAATATAAACCTTACAATCAACAAAACACTTAATTTAATTGGTAATGGTGCTGTTCTTAACAGTATCAATACAGTTAACTCAGTTATTTTTACAATAACTGCTAGCGGAGATGTAGAGGGTTCAGGCACAACAATTCAAGGGTTTGAACTTAATAATTTAAACAGCAGCCTTAGTTCATCAACAGGATACGGTATCGATTTAGAGAAAGTAACCAATATTATAATTAGTAATATTACCACTCACAATGGTAAAACTGGTGTTCACTGTAACGCTGCACAAAATGTTCTTATAAAAAATTCTAGCTTTTATTATCAATACAATGATAACGACAACAAAGAATGCCAACCTCGCGGTGTAAATGTAATGGGCGGAAACAATATCACAGTTCAAAACAGTACCATCAATGGTGCTAATGATGGAGTTTCAATAGCTTCTGGAGCTACCAATGTTTATGTGATTAACAACGTCATTTCAAACTGCAGTTATGCTGCTTTCTGGGGCGGAGGAATATCAAACATAACCATTGCAAACAATTTAATTAACAACTGGACTGTTGAAGGTTTAGCTATTGAAAAAGCTGCTAACTTAACTTCTGTAATAAACAATACATTTGTTAACGGAACAGGTGATGCAATATATATCCAGAACTCATATGCACACGGACCAATGAGCATAATAAGCGGTATTCAGATCATTGAAAACATGTTCAAAAATATCGTTGGTGCTGCAATTGGAGTTGATAAATCTGGAATGTTCACTGGTGATGGTAGTGGAAACTCCATAGTTGGTACCAATAACACAGTTGACAATGTCTCAAAAGGATATGTGAACCTTTATTCCAATGGTACAAATTTAAACTTCACCATGGATTCATCATATCCAGCTAAAAAGGCAAATCTCTCAGTTTCAAGCGGTGTTTCTTCCACAGCCATTAAAACTGGGGACAAAACCATCTACACTGTAACCGTGACAAACAGGGGAAATGGCGATGCAACCAATGTTAAAGTAAGCAACATCTTAAATACTGGTTTCTACTCCAGTTATGCAAGCTATTCCTCTTTAGGAAGTTATTCTAACGGTGCATGGAACATAGGTAATTTAGGTGCAGGAGAAACTGCTTCATTAGTAGTTACTGCAACTGCTTTAAAATCTGGAACAGCTACATCCCAGGCAAAAGTAACTGGAGACAACATAAGCGTATTATCCAATACAATACAGAAAACTATTAATAAATACATCAAAATGTCTTATTCCAATTCAATTCTCACCAATTCCAAGGTTAAAACTGGTAAATATGTTTACCTGGGAACCACAGTGAAAAACTCTGGAAAAGACAAGTCTGGAACTGTTAAAGTTAAAATAACATTACCTAAAGGCATGAAACTGATTGCAGTTAATTATCCAGCAGTTTACAATAAAGCTACTAAAACATGGACTTTCACTGTACCTGCAGGAAAATACTACACTTTCAAAGTCAAAGCTCAGGTCACATCCAAAGGAACCAAAAAAATAACATTCAACGACAACGGTAAAATCCAGTACAAATACGTTACAGGGCACTAACTTTAAAATTAGTTTTCTATTAAAAGAAGACTAATTACATTTTATTTTTTTTAAATTAGCTATTTTAAATATTTTATTTATTAAAGGAGGAGTTTATATTAAATTTAATAAATGGCTGCTGCTACCGCTTATTGTAATCAGCATGATGACCATGAATGTTGCATTCAGCGAAACAGTGTCTGCAGCGACATGGACTATAAATGAAGCCGATATGGGGATGCAGACAAACACAAACATCCAGAACATTATTAATAATGCAAATCCTGGAGATACAATACTATTTACAGGATCGCAGTATACCCACATCCACCTCTCGATAAACAAACCATTAAATATAGTAAGCAGTGTTGGAACACAACTCTATGCGTGTCCCATGGAAGCACCGCAGGGATCAGATAACCTTGCTGCATTTTCCATTAACAATGCCGCAGCAGGGACTAATATTTCAGGATTTAAAATAAACAACAATAATCAGGGATACGGTATAAACATCAACGGCACCAGTAACGTGAATATATTGAACAATACAATAATTTGCAGCGACGGGACAGGAGTCAATGTCTTTGGAAGCGGCAATATAACTGTGAAAAACAATACATTGACACAATCTGTTTCAGGAATCCAAATATTAAATTCAAGCTTAACTAACATTTTAAGTAATTTAATAACAGCTAACAGTGGAAATGGAATTCTATTTGGAGAGAATGTTTCCACTACCCTCATAAACAACAACAATATCAGTTCTAATCAAAATATTGGAATAAATATCTTAAAATCATGCAATAACACCACCATAACAGGAAACAGTATATATAAGAATTGTAATGCAACTACTGGAAATGGTAAAGGAATTTATATCAATGCAACTATCCACGGCCTTAACATTAGCAGTAATTTCATCTACATGAACGGTAAAATGGGTATATGCTATGATACAGGAGTAACAAACGTAACAGAAACTACGGATACTGTTAAAGACAATTATATCAGCGGACATACTGGTAGAGATGTAATACGATTCATTTATAATGAAGATACTGGACTTGATACAGCACCTGTGTGGATAGGCGAAACATGCTTCGGTGGTTTAAACAACGTATGCCCCAAGATACAGGTTAGCAGTGAAGCAGTAATGAGCGAGATTAAACAGATTACAAGTGGAATATATTCTGTTTCATTTATTAACAAAAATACAGGGTTAACATCTACGGGTTTTGGTTCATTTTATGTTACATTCTTCTTAAATAAATTTAACACAAGCAAAGGCGCAGCTGACGTAGGAGATATCTGGAAAAATGTTCTGGTGGTAAATGGGACCGCAACTGTGGATTTCACCAACTGTACATATAAAGATACAAACAACAGCATTTTTGTTGTAGCACCATATAGTACCTTTAATACAGCAATGAAAGATACACTTACAGTTAACGATGCCAATAATCCTTCTTTAAAGGCCAATATTTCAGCTACTTCCAGTGTCAGCAAGTCCATTATAAAAAATGGAGATACAATAACTTACAAAATTACAGTTAAAAACAGCGGCAAAAAAAATGCTACAAATGTTAAAGTAAGCAATATTCTTTCCCCTACATACTATTCCAGTTACACAAAGCCTACCCGTGGGTCATATTACAACGGCGTATGGAACATAGGCAACTTAAATGCAGGAGAAACACTTACCTTGTACATAACTGCCAAGGCTAAACTGTCAGGAATAACAAAATCCCAGGCAAAAATAACTGGAACTAATACAAACACAGTATATTCAAACACATTACAGACAACCATAAATAAGTACATTAAACTGTCTTATTCCAATTCAATCCTCACCAATTCCAAGGTTAAAACCGGTAAATATGTTTACCTGGGAACCACAGTGAAGAACTCTGGAAAAGACAAGTCTGGAACTGTTAAAGTTAAAATAACCTTACCAAAGGGAATGAAACTTGTCAAAGTTAATTACCCATCAGTTTACAATAAAGCTACTAAAACATGGACTTTCACTGTACCTGCAGGAAAATACTACACTTTCAAAGTCAAAGCGCAGGTCACATCCAAAGGAACCAAAAAAATAACATTCAACGACAACGGTAAAATCCAGTACAAATACGTTGTAGGATACTAAAACAGCAGTTTCAATTACTCACTCAAAAATTCCCAGATAAGGGATTTTTGAGGATTTTTTTTAGATAAAATCTACTTTGTTTTAAGATTAAAGCGTTTTAAAAACAGATATATTGCATTTACTAATTTTCACAGTCAAAACTATGGGATATCCCTATCTTTCAAATGATACACCACACCTGCGATATGTTTATATATCCCTATCGAGCTATATTAAATCTAAACTATAAGATTAGCTTAAAAAACTAAAAGAGCTATTAATCAATATATTAAAAGATGCTAACGATTGTAGGATTAATATAAGAATTTTTTATACTAGTTCTAACTGGATCAAGAATAATTGCTCTTAAATAAACAAAAAAACAGTGATAATATGAGTGACTATATGGAATTATTAAAGAAAGCAGGAGAATTCCACGGCGATATATGCGGCGGAATCGTTATGGGAACAAAATTAGCCATGTATGGTATGGAAACAATGGGAATGAAACCTGGACAGAAAGATAAAAGATTGATAGTCTTTACTGAAATTGACCGGTGCATATCTGATGCAGTCTTATCTGTAACAAGAACATCCTTAGGTAAAAAGTCCTTAAAACCAATGCACTACGGTAAATTCGCGGCCACATTCGTCAATATAGATACTGGTGAAGCAATCCGGGTTGTAGATTTAGGTGCTAATAAAAAAGATAGAGACGAAAATGAAACAACAGAAGAGCTTATAGAAAGAATAAACAAGACTCCTGCAGAAGAACTATTTGAAATCCAAAAAGTATCGGTTAAAATCGATCCAAATGATTTACCTGGAAAACCACTGGAAATAGTAACCTGTGCTGACTGCGGTGAAGTTGTAATGGATGGAAAACATCACCTGAAAGGAGGAAAAGCTTACTGTACTTCCTGTTTCAGTGGATCATATTACCAGATTATAGATGAATAAGTATATAAAAACCGCATACTTCCGTGAATAACTGCATTTCTCCAAGTTAAAGATTGAAGTTATTCACTACAATTCTATTTTTTAAAAAATTTAATACACACCACTTATTTTAAATTTTGACAGGTCTTGTTTAACGGTTCCAACAATGCTTTTTGGAAACTGAAAAAATAGATGATTATCCAATTATAAACTATAAACATTTTAAAACATGAAAATCATGCAAGTATCACCTATTTTTGAGATTCAATTGAAATCACATCGCACCAGCATACATTAGCTAAATAATAAGAAAGATCCCTGTTCCCATATATTCTACCAATCAAACAGCACTTTAATATGAATGTATATACGTTTCGATATTTTCTAATGATGTAAATCTCTAATTTAGATATACCTATATCCATTTTATTAATGTTTAAATGATTATAATGGTTTTAATATCCATTTTATCATAATAAAGTTAGTAATAAAACATAAATAAATATAAAATAAATTATTAATCCATTAAATTATAATTAAGTTAGCTATAATTATTTTATATCAGTTAGAGGAGCCTAAGTAATCTAATATGATCAAATAAGTGATATAGAGTTTTTAGTGATCGATACGCTTATATATCCATATCATGCCTACTAATTATATGGATCTTTTTAGGATTCATAATAATTAAAAAGGAGGCAATATGAATTATAAATCATTTGTTTTGCTCATGATTTTTGCTGTGTTTATTTGTATTTCAGCAATGGGAAGTGCGAGTGCAGCTAACTCACCCTCTGTTAACTTTACAAGTAACACTACCAATGGCAGCACGCCTTTAAGTGTACAGTTTAACGACACATCTAAAGGCAGCCCTACCTCATGGTTATGGAATTTCGGCGATGGAAAAACGTCAACCAAGCAGAATCCTGTGCATAACTACACAAAAAATGGGAACTACAGTGTCAGCCTTACAGTAACCAATGTTGCTGGAAGCGACAGTTTAACAAAAAGTAACTACATCACAGTTTTACCAACAGTTAACACCAGCCTCACTGGTGGAACTTACAAAACCGCTCAAAAGGTGGAGTTAACCTGCAGCGATACCACTGCAACAATTTACTATGCAAACGACACCACAGATCCCCGAACAAGCAGCACAAGAACAAAATACAGTGGAACGATCACCATAAGCAAAACCACTACGTTACGCTACGCGGCACTGGATACCAATGGTAACTGGAGCCCACTTTACATACAAAACTATGTAATCGGAAGCAGCGGGACTGGAGGGACTGGAGGGCTTGATGATACAACCTGGGCTAAATCCGGCGGCGACCTCAACAACACAGGCCTATCAAATTACAACGGCCCCGAAACCAACACCGCACTATGGAACTACACCACAGGAAAATCCATATCGGGTCATTGCAGCCCAGTAATTGGATCAGACGGGACCATTTACATAGGAAGTGATGATGGTAAGTTTTACGCATTTAACGTTGACGGAACCGTCAAATGGACTTACACCACTGGAAACAGTATAGGTGGTTCAACAATTGGTGCGGATGGTACTATTTATACATTATCAGGACCCTACATATTCGCTTTGAACCACAATGGAACGCTCCAATGGAAATATAAGACTCCAGGATCCCTTGTAGGCACACCAACAATTGTATCTGACGGAACCATTTATTTTGGAAGCACTGACGGTAAATTATACGCTTTGTACCATAATGGGACCTTAAAATGGACCTACGACACTGGAACTTATGTTTACAGCCGAGAAGGAGGTCCTGCCATAGGATCAGATGGAACCATTTACTTTGAAAGTGGTGAATCCTACAGTAATTACGGTAAACTCTACGCAATAAATCTAGACGGAACACTCAAATGGAAATACACCATAGGAGGAAGCCTGCAAGGTTCACCAGCAGTTGGATCTGACGGAACCATTTACGCAGGAGGAGTTGACGGTAATCTTTACGCAATAAATCCAAATGGAACACTCAAATGGAATTATTCCACAGGAGAAACTATATATAGTCCAATAATCTCCAGTCCAGCAGTTGGAGCTGACAGAACCGTTTACTTCGGAAGCCAGAGTGGTAATTTCTATGCTGTAACTGATAATGGAAACAGTGGAACACTCAAATGGGAATACACCACTGGAGGCGCTATATGCAGCATGGCAACGATTAGTGCTAACGGAATCATTTACGTGGGAAGTTCCGACGGCAAACTCTACGCATTTAACGTCGACGGAACACTGCTGTGGACTTATACCACCGGAAGTGGTATCTATGGTTCTGTAGCCATTGGTGCAAATGAAACACTGTACTTTGGAAGTTATGATAAAAACATGTACGCCATAGCAAACACGGTTTTAAGGGCCAATCAGACTGAAGGATCTGCTCCTTTAACTGTGCAGTTTACAGGTTCAGGCGTTTCCCCTGTTTCATGGAACTGGGATTTCGGAGACGGAACTACCAGCACAGAACAGAACCCTGTTCACAAATACGCTAATGCAGGGTACTACACCGTGACCCTAACTGTAACCAGCAGCAATGGGCAGACACGTACTGTAAGATTCACACAGTATATCAAAGCTTACAACCCCCCTGTATCCAATTTCACAGTAAGCACTATCTGGGGAACAGCTCCTACTGTAGCTCCACCCGCTTGCAACCAGATACAGTTCAAAGACACCAGTTCAAACGTCCCTACATCATGGTACTGGGATTTCGGTGATGGGACAAACAGCACAGAACAGAACCCAACACACGTTTATGCAACTATGGGAACTTACCTGGTCCAATTAACAGTGACCAACGCTGCAGGGACCAGCACTTATTCCACTATCCTCCTGGTCAGAAGCACAATACTCGTAAACAGCAGCCTTGCAAGTGGAACATACAACAACACACAAACAGTAAAACTAACCAGCGAAGACTCAAAAGCAACTATATACTATACAAACGACACCACAGACCCTAGAACAAACAGCACAAGAATAAAATACACCGGACCAATCACTATAAGCAAAACCACAACCTTAAGATACGCAGCAGTGACAACCACAGGAAAATGGAGCGCACTATACCTACAAAACTTCGTAATTGGAACCGGAGGACTACTAACAAACTCCTCAAACCCAACATACCAAGGCGACAACAACAACACAGGCCTATCAAACTACACAGGCCCACAAACAAACAACACAAAATGGAACAACAGCGAAATAAACCCATCAGCAGACACCAGTATAGCTACAGGATCAGATGGAACCATATACGCTGGAAGTAATGGGTATTTATACGCACTGGCCCCCACTGGAATAATAAAATGGCGTTATTATACTGGAAGCTCGTCATGGGTAAGTACCCCAACCATAGGAAAGGACGGAACCATCTACATTTCTGCAAGTAGTTATTTACATGCATTAAAGACAGACGGAACATTGATATGGAAAATTTATATCTATTCATCCGATCAAGTTTCACCCTCGGTTGGAGCAGACGGAACCATCTACATACCATGTTACGATAACAGCGGCTTCCTTGACCCTGCCTTATATGCAATAAACCCTAACGGGACAATTAAATGGAACGCAAGCCTTGTTAATGCAAGTTTCATAAAAGGCAACTTAGCCATAGCATCAGATGGAACAATCTACGTTCCAGGCCATAGCTTCTTGTATGCAGTAAATCCAGATGGAACCATAAAGTGGTCATATGCTTTTGGAAACCACCAGTATTCCTCCCCATCCATTGGAACAGACGGAACCATCTACATACTGGCTTATGGCGGTGCGCTTTCTGGTGAACCTGCATTATATGCAATAAATCCGGACGGAACACTCAAATGGAGATATACTACAAAAAGGGCATCATATGGTGCTGTGGCCCTAGGATCCGATGGAATCATATATCTTTTAGATTCAGGTACCCTTATTGCGCTAACTCCAGATGGAACACAAAAATGGAATTACACCGCTGGAACAAGTTCCCTTTCATCCCCCGTGATTGATGCAAATGGAACCCTATATTTCACAGCAGGTAGCAGTATTTTTGCAGTAAATTCAAATGGAATACTTAAATGGAATTATACTGATCATTCAGCAGTCAGTAATCCTGTAATTGATTCTGATGGCACATTATACGTTGGAATCAATAATAATTTACAGGCTTTCCGTGATGCTGCAGCCAAGTTCAACTACACAATCGACTCTAATCCGTTGCATGTGCAGTTTAACGACACTTCAAATAACGCTACAAGCTGGAAATGGAATTTCGGTGACGGGACAACTTCTACCAAGCAGAACCCAACACACACCTACAGCAAATCAGGCCAGTACAAGGTTACTTTGGTTGCAACATTAGCTAACGGTGAAACCCTTACAGCAGCACAGGTACTTACAATCAGTGACATTACACCTCCAACAGTGACTATAAGTCCAAATGGAGGGAAGTTCAACACAACACAAACCGTGACATTAAACTCATCTGATGACAGCAATAAACTGACTGTTTATTACACCACAGACGGCAGCGACCCACAAACTAGCAGCATAAAGCATGTTTACACCAGTTCAATTACATTAAACAGTACAACAACACTTAAATATGCTGCAGTAGACTCTTCAGGAAACTGGAGCCCAGTCTACGAAGAAACATACACTATATCAGAGACAGCAGTCAACACCAACATCAATGTAACTTCAGGAATGACCAACGCAGAAATTCAATCCATCATTGACAACGCTGCGTCTGGAAGCACCATAGAATTCATTGGATCACTCTATGAAAACCTGCAGCTCACCATCAACAAACAGCTGAACATAATAAGCAACGTGGGAACCAAAATAACCACATCCAGCACATTACCAGTATTCACAATCAACGGAACACAAGCAGCAGGGACCACAATAAAAGGATTTACCATTGTTAACACAGGAACAGGCCCAGGAATACTCATAAAAAACACCAGCAACGTAACCATATCCAACGACCAGATAAGTTCAACCAGCGGAACAGCAGTCCAGATAAACGGAAGTTCCAACACCACCATCAGAAGCAGCACTGTAAGCGACTCCACCATAGGAATCGACATTTCAGACAGTAATGGCACTCAAATAAACCAGAGCAATATCAACAACAACGGAAACGGAATAATCATAGAAAACAGTACAAACACCAGCGCCAATAACAGCCAAATCACCGGCAACACCAAAAACGGAATATCTGTTAAAAATTCCAACAAAACCACCATAAGCGGCAACACCATCAAGAAAAACGGGAACACAACAACCAGTGGAAGTGGAGTATACTTTGAAAACTCAACAAATGTCACTGTCACTAACAACCAGATCAACGAAAACTACTACGGAATAACAGCCCTCAACTTAACCAATGCCATCATTAAAAACAACACATTCATCAACAACGACAGAGACGGGATACTGCTGAATGGGACCACAAAAAACGTTACCATAGCAAGTAACGCCATGCAAGAAAACGACAACGGAATCCATGTCAACTGCGCAAGTGAAAACCTGAACATAAGTGGAAACTTAATTACAGGAAACATTAAAAAAATAACCAAACAGCAGATGTACCATGGAAACGGGATTTTACTCGGAGAAAATTATGCACCATCATCAACGTTCCACATTGAACACAATGTAATGCTTAAAAATGCAAATATGGACTTTAGATCATGTATGGCTGCAGGGGACTATATACCCGGGTCAAACTTGTTTGGATCAGGCTGTAAACAGGTGACTTATGATCCTCAAATAACAATGGAAATGGTCAAGACTGGAAAAAATCAATTTTCAGTGGTGTTCCGTGATGGTAACACTGGTGAAATAGTAACAGATTTACCGTCCTTTGCTGTAACATTCAAGAACGGTCCTTATTCAGTAACAGCTATGACAATTAATGGGGTAGCAACTGCAGTCTTTACAAATCTAGCTAATGGTGACGTAGTCGGTACTGCTTATGGATTAACTGTATCCACTGCATATAGTTCCATTATAAATTATCTATTCGGAAATCCAGATGATCCTGGTTCTGGAGGAAATGATGATCCCGGTTCTGGAGGCAACTCTGGTAATAACGGTACCGGTTCTGGCAATGAAGGTGACGGTCCAGGCAGTGGTTCCGGAAATAACCCTGGAACCTCAAGTAATTCAGGTACTTCAGGCAGTAGTTCAAGTAACGGCGCTTCTTCAGGTTCTTCTGCAAGCGTGGGACTTGCAACAGCTGCAGCAGATGCAGGAAGCTCTGGAAATTCCGGCCAAGCTGGATCCAACGGACAGCAATCAGGACAGTCTAAAACAGCACAGGAGTTATTTATTGATGACACCACTAAAAATACCCCGTTCTGGGGTATACTCGGAGTCATAGTTCTCATTGTTGTGATATTTGGAGGCTACTACAGAAAAGATCTCATGAGCATGATTAGAAAATCGAAAAAATAAAACCATTTTTTTCACTCAAAAATTTTATGAATTTTAGAAAAATGTTTACAAAATCTACGATTTTGTAACCGCGAAAATCTTTGATTTTCGCATGCTTTGCATTTTTCTAACCTTTCGGAAATCAAAGATTTCCGATGCCCCAAACGTTGCTCAAAATCTACGATTTTGGCACAAGCAAAAACGGAGTTTTTGCATGCTTTGCGTTTGAGGGTCCCAAAAAATCGTAGATTTTTTGAGGATTTTTGGTGCCTACAAACACAGTTTGTGGCCCGAAAAATTTCATTTTTCGCATGCCCCAAACACTACGTGTTTGAAGGTTTTATTTTTTTTTGAATTTAATAGGCTTAACTCGATATAAAATTCAATTTAAAAACTTATTACAAACACGCCAGTTTCCCACGCGTATGATGTTAATATTTTTCCATAATTAATGATTCCCATCGATATGTTTATATATCCCTATCGAGCTAAGATTGATCAATAAATTCTAATCACGTATAAAACAGTGAAAATCTTTCAAAATAAAAAAATTAATTAATTATTATATTACGAGATGTTAACGATGGCAGAACTAGTATGGGAATGTTTAATTGTATCCTTGGTTTTATTATTTGGTGTTAATATTGGCCTTGCAATGGGCTTTACAGAGATTCGCAAAAAGGAGGCCCTTGCATTTTCAATATCATATGGTTTAGTCACGCTGATCATAAGCGTACTGGCTACTTTTTTAAACAGCACGTTATACAGCACTATTAATTACTGCATCTTTGCAGTACTTGGAATTATAGGGGTTATAACCCTTTTAAGTGGGATTTACACCATTAAAAAATGGAAAGAAACAAAAAAAGAACTGTGCTCTCTTAAATCAGCGGCCATGTTGTCCTCATCTGCATGTTACTTTGCAGGATTTATGTCCACTGCAGTACTTTTAAGTAAAGAAATAACAACTTCTTTCCTGGAGTTCAATTTATTTATGTGTATTGCATTAATTTTAGCAATAATAGGATTCTATTCATTTTCTAAAATTTTAAGGCATGCAGAAATGGCATATCCTGTTTTACTTGGAAATTTCATGATTTTAAATGGATTTTATTTTTTAATAAGCGCGGCACTTATTCCAAATATTGCGGAATTATCTTCGGTTCAAACAAGCGCATTATCCATAAATTCAGATATTTCATCATTGATTTTCCTTATAATGGGATTGATCGGGATTTTCTTAATAGGAGCTTACTTCAAAGGAGAGGAAATTACAAGCACGGAAGATATCCTGCAAAGAATAAAGTTAACAGCATTTAAAAAGACCAAAAAAACTAAACAATCAAAATAATGTCTTAAATACACACAACAGTTGAATAGATCAGGTGATTCTTATGGAAATTATTGGAAGCGAAATTTTAAGTAATTTATTATATTTAATAGCTCAAAGCTTGCTTATACCCGTTATATTAGTTCTTCTAGCCTTTATAGTATATGCAGTTTTAAGTTTAGGGAGTTTTTTAACCGAAAAATTTTCAAAATCAAAATTCGATGTGGATAAAACAGAAGCGTTAATAAGAGCCATCTCAAAATCAGCTAATCCTGAAGAAATGGCGAAACACGTTCAAGACAGCGAACTCCCTGTTGACCAGAAAAAAGTGCTGGTAAAAATTATCTCCAACCACGACATTGGTTCAAAATCAAGAAGGGCACTTGCTACAAAACTAATTGAGGAAGAAGAACTCAAATTTTCAAATATAACTCAAAGAACAGACATATTAGTCAGGTTAGGTCCAACTATGGGACTTATGGGAACTTTAATCCCTTTAGGTCCAGGATTATCTGCACTTGGAACTGGAGATATAAATTCATTAGCACAAGCTTTAATATTAGCATTTAATACCACAATAGCAGGTTTAGCAGCTGGTTCAGTAGGTTTTATCATATCAAGATACAGGAAAAAATGGTATGCTGATGATTTATCCATTTTAGACGCAATAATTGATTCAACGCTGGAGGTTCTGGACAAATGCCAAGAAAAAGGAAGTTTTTAGAATACGAAGATGATGATGATCCTTCCTCAGGAATGGGTAGCTTGACAGACTGTATGTTGGTTCTGGCACTTGGATTTATGATATTTGCCATCATGGCGTTACAGAGCAATCCTACATTATTTTCAGAGTCATCATCAGGGTCTAGCCCAAATTCAGTTTCAGTTAGCACGGGCCAAACCATCAATGATACTCCAGGTAATCAATCAGGGTCAGGCAATAATTACCAACAGATGGGAACGGTTTATAAAGACCCTAAAACGGGTAAGCTTATCATGGTCAGCCAGTAGTTTATTGGATGCATAAAAATCAGATTAACCAATTCCTTCATTTTAAAGGAATATAAATGATATAATGCATTAAATCTAGAAAATTAATGAGGAATACTTGAAAATCATTATCTGGCCGAATTTAATGAAAAATGATACTTTACAATAAATTATGAGAGTGATGAAATGAAGAATTATTTTATTTTAATTGCAGCACTATTCTTAATAACAGCATCAGTGGGAGGGCACTATCTAACAGAGAATGGATATCTCTCAATGGGAGGTAACACCACTATAACAGATATGGCTAACAGAACATTGACTGTTCCGTCTCCTGTAAATCATGTACTGGCAACTTCTCCAACTACAACAATCATGGTATATATGCTAGCTCCTGAGAAGCTACTCGCTTTTAATTACCAGACAACAGCTGAAGAACAGGCATACATGCCGGATCAATATAAAAACTTACCATCAGCGGGAGGATGGTACGGATCACAAACTGCTGATTACGAACAATACATATCAATGAACCCTGATGTGATATTTGATAGCGTTTCAACATCTGATTGTGGATCGGAAGATGCGGCTACGGTGGCCACCCTCAACGCAAGACAGAAACAACTAGGTTCAATACCAGATGTTGGTGTGGCTGATACCAGTAATGTTACCTCATTTAGCTCTTCCATTGAGTTCCTCGGAAAAGTACTGGGAAAAGAAAACGAAGCCCAAAAATTAAATGAGTTCAACTCCAAAGTTCAAAAAGAAGTTAAAAGTGTCGTATCCGGTATATCAGACGGTGAAAAAGTAACTGTTTATTATGCCAAAGGTTCTACTGGACTTCAAACCGCTCCCTCAGGCTCTGCACATACACAATTAATTGAGCTTTGTGGTGGAAAAAATGTGGTTAGTGCTCAGGCCGGGGGAGAAGGAATAGTCAGTGTATCCCTAGAACAGGTTTTAAAATGGAATCCTGATGTTATTATAACTTCAGACTCAACATTCTATTCGAATGTTTACAAGAATTCCAGCTGGAATGAAATAACTGCCGTCAAAAATAAAAGAGTGTATCTTGCTCCACAGGGCCCTTTCAAATGGTTTGGCCAACCAGACGGTGCAAATATGATTATTGGAATTCCATGGACTGCTAAAATACTTTACCCAGATAAATTCAAGAATTTAGACTTAACAGGTGAAGTTAAAGAGTTCTATTCTGAATTTTACCATTATGATCTAAGCGATGATGAGGTTACTAAACTCCTGAAAGGGTCTGGAATGAATTCCAGCATGATAAGTTAAGACTACCACTATTTAGTGAAAATACAGTAAGAAATTACTGGATTTCAGGGAGTAATTTCTAGTGAAATCCGGGAGTATACTGCAATAATCAGAACTTAAATAATGATTACGGTGACTCCCCACCATTTCATTAAAAGAAAGTAATATAAGTTAAATACCATGGTGAAATATGAATAAATTCTTTATTGGTCTTGGAGTTATTCTGGTGGCCACTGCAGTAGTTTTAGCTGTATTTGGACAGTCCATTGTAACTAGTGATCAATCCAACGTTAGTGTAAACTGGCACACTGATTTAAATTCAGCACTTCAAGAAGCCAAAAATACCAATAAATCCATCTTCATAGATTTCTACGGTGAAGGGTGTTCTTACTGTAAGCAGCTTAGTGAAAACACACTTTCGGATTCAAGTGTCGGGAAAAAACTCAACCAGGATTATGTAGCAGTTAAGATTAATACAAATCAGAACCCCAATTTATCATCACAATACAAAATCTACGAACTTCCTACACTGGTCATTCTAAATTCAAATGGCCAGGAAATAAAAAGGCAGGAAGGATATGTATCAGCCGATCAATTGTTAAATTGGATTTAATGGAGCATAAAATGAATATAAGCTTTTTAATTTCTTTTTTTACAGGTGCAGCATCAGTAATTTCCCCCTGCGTACTGCCACTTATACCAATAATTGTGGGGCATTCCATTCTAAAGAAGAAATTTTCACAAACAACAGCATTCATCCTCGGATTTTTTTTAGTTTTTACAATTATAACCACACTAACTGTTTTATTTACAGCCGCAATAAATTATTATCTATTCTATTTTAGAATAACCGCAGCATTACTTCTAATTGGAGTTGGAATATTTTTTATTATTGACAAAAACATTTTTAAACATTCTTACACCCCTAAAAATAATAACAAAAATACAGGATCATTTATGTTAGGTTTTCTGACCTGTCTTGCATGGTCCCCATGTTACGGCCCATATATAGTCGCTATAGCAACTTACAGCGCATCCACTGGAAACTTACTGTATACTACAGTTAATATGACATTATTTGCAGCAGGATATTCTTTAACATTACTACTTATAGGGATTTTTGCTTCAAAATTGAATTTTGAAAGATTAATCACATACTCCAAATGGATAAGAATAGGATCTGGAACCATAATCTTTATTGCAGGACTTTACCTTCTGTTAAATTTATTATAGGTATAATTTTCATAATCAGCACATTCAATTAATTCTTTCAAGTTTCAACTCTTTTTTCCAAAATTCATAATACTCAAAATATGATCTACATTTAAAAGGGAGGATATTATTAAAATAAGTGCAAGAAACCGTATAAAAAATAGAATAGTAGCAGCCGAGTCAGAAAAAGTAACTTCAAACGTAAAATTACAGATTACCATTAACTCCAAACAGCAGCAATCTAACTGTGGTGCTGAAGACGATCTGCAACTTAATTAAGAAGTTATAATTGTCCAGATAATAAAATATACATAAATTAAAGTTTAAAATAATAATTAAATGCATTTTAACTATATCATTTTTATTTTTATTTGTTTTTTATCCAGTTACACCTAACTACATTTTTTATAGGTTCCCCTAACAAATATAACGTGTGTTAATTTGTTAAATTGGTAAACAACTGAAAATAGACCAGATTGCTTCTTTTTTAAAATAAAGGGCTCATTCGATATGTTTATATATTCTGTTCGCAAATATGAAAAAAGAGGCCTATCTTTTTGAAAAGATCCGTTTCTTTTAAACCAATATTACCCATAATAAGGAGGTTGAAGGAAATTCATCCTGAATTTCCTGAACCCAAAATAGAAAACTATTAAAAATCGTAGATTTTTAATGCCCCGAACACGAAGTGTTTGAGGGTTTTGGAGGCAAAAAATATGAACAACAGGAATATAACGATAATAACTATTGTAATAATTGCTGTCGCCGCAATTGGAGTGTATGGATACAATACATACTCAACTTCATCAGAAAGCGGCACTATAGTAATATATGCTGCAGACAGCCTGGGAAGTCAATTGAATGCTACTGCAAAGGAATTTAAAAACCAGCATCCAAACGTCAACGTAGAAATACACTATTCCGGAAGTCAAGCTGCAATCAGACAGATAACTGATCTAAATAAGAGTGCCGATATTATGGCATCAGCTGATTACGGTCTCATAGATCAGAGACTGATACCTAACTACACCAGTTGGAATGTTAAATATGCACGTAACAACCTGGTAATTGCATACACCAACAAAAGTAAAAACAGCAGCCAGATTAACGGCACTAACTGGTACCAGATATTCAACCAATCAGACGTGAAATTTGGTTTCAGCGATCCAAACTCTGATCCAGCAGGATACCGTGCTGTTATGATGATAAAACTTGCAGATTCATATTACAATAACAGCGATATATTCAACAGCCTTGTTGCCGCAAATTCTGCAATTACATCTAAAGCAAACGGTACAGGATACGCAATAAACGCCCCATCCAACCTGAATCCAGGCTCCCACATTATGATAAGAGACGATGCAGCACAGTTAATGCCGTCCCTGGAATCCGGTGCTCTTGATTATGCCATTGTATATAAAAACATCGCAGAGCAGCAGAAAGGTTCAGGTGTGGAATACATTGAACTTCCAGGTTCACTAAGCCTTAACGACACACAATATGAATCAGATTACAAAAAAATAAGTTTAGTAGAGTACAGCGACAGTAACGACGCCAATAAAACCAAAGTAATAAAATTATCACCTATCGTCTACGGAATTACCGTACTGAACAACGCACCGCAAAAACAGCTTGCAACAGAATTTGTACAGCTGCTTTTAAGCCCAACCGGTACACAAATAATCCAGAACAGCTTCCAGGAACCTATAAGCCCAGCAATAGCAACTAACGATTCAACCAATATCCCACAAGCTCTCCAGCAGTACATAACCGGCGGCGAATAATGGACATATTAGGAGAATTTATCTCCTATCTATTTTTTTTATTGTATTAAGACGTTTTGCAGGATATAAATAGTAGTAAAAACTAAAAATTATAAAACGATACTTATTTTAAAGTTGATAGTATGAGAAAACTAGATTATACAACCATTTTCTTCGCATTTATGGGATCTTTCCTGATCCTGTTCATTTTCATTCCCATACTCAATTTGATGGTGTCCTCAGATCCCAGTTCTATCTGGAGGAATCTTCAGGACACAGAAGTAATTAAATCTATATTTGTCAGTGTGTATTCAGCACTTGCAGCAACAGTTATAGCCCTCCTGTTTGGAGTACCACTTGCATATATCCTTGCAAGACACGATTTCTTCGGAAAAGGACTTGTAGAGTCAATAATTGATATTCCAGTTGTAATACCTCATACGGTAAGTGGTATTGCACTTTTGCTTGTTTTTACATCAGGAGGCATACTTGGAGCACCGTTCAGCAAATTTGGCATCATCTTTACAGATGCACTCCCAGGTGTTGTTATTGCAATGCTTTTTGTAAGTTCTTCTTTCGTTGTAAACTCTGCAAGGGAAGGGTTTGAAAGTATTGACCCCCGTATGGAAAAGGTAGCCCGTACGCTTGGTTCAGGGCCTCTTCGAACATTTTTTGTTATAACTCTACCTCTCGCTTTAAGGAGCATCGCAGTTGGTTCCATAATGTGCTGGGCCAGGGCAATAAGTGAATTTGGAGCCATTATAATCATAGCTTACTACCCACTGGCAGCGCCAACGCTTATTTACCAAAGATTCGTGAACTTTGGGTTATCAGAGTCAACTCCAGTGGCTGTTATCCTTATATCACTGTGTCTAATACTGTTTATATTAGTTAGAATTCTTATAAAAGGATGGAGAACCTATGATAAGAATTGAAAACCTTTCACATGATTGGAAAGAATTTAAAATAAATAACATTAACCTGCAGGTCAAAGACAGCGAGTACTTCATTATTTTAGGCCCAAGCGGATCTGGTAAGACCATGCTTCTAGAATTAATTGCAGGGATGTGGCCCCTTGATTCGGGTAAAATTTACATGGACAACAAGGATATTACAACGCTTCCCCCAGAAAAAAGAGGAATCGGCTTTGTTTACCAGAACTACATGCTTTTTCCACACAAAACCGTGTTTGAGAACATTGCATTTGGGTTGAAGGTGAGAAAAGTCCGGGACGAAGAAATAAAAACCAGTGTCGAGGAGATGATGGACCTCCTTAAAATTTCTCACCTTGCAGACCGCCTGCCAAGAACTTTAAGCGGAGGAGAACAGCAGCGAACAGCTTTAGCCCGTGCCTTAATCATTTATCCCAAAATCTTACTTATGGATGAGCCATTAAGTGCACTGGACAGGAAAACTAGAGATGAATTAATGCAGGAATTAAAGGAGATACATAGAAAATTCGATGTGACCCTTGTTCATGTCACCCATAATTTCGATGAAGCACTTATGCTTGCTGATCGAATAGCAATCATGCGGAACGGTGAAATTTCCCAGGTTGGTACCTCAACTGAAATTTTCAGGCACCCTGCAGACAAATTCGTGGCCGATTTTGTAGGGGCAGAAAATATAATCGAAGGTACCGCTAAAAAAGACGGAGAAAGACTCACTATAATAAATACTGGAAATATATCAATATATTCCACTGAACAGAAACAAGGGCATGTTCACATAACTGTAAGGCCTGAAGATATTATACTATCTACACAAAAAGTTGAAACCAGTGCTAGAAACGTTTTTAAAGGGCCAATTATAGGAATAGTAGATACTGGAGCATTAATAAAGTTAACTATTGATGTAGGCGAACCGCTGGTTGTATTTTTAACCCGGCAGTCATTTTTAGATATGGAGTTAAATATAGGAAAATCAGTCTGGACCTATTTCAAAGCCACAGCAGTACACGTTTTTTAATTAATTATTCTTTTTTTATACTTATTTAAACTATAATAGCACAGAAGACCTGCTTTAAAACAAATCTGTTTTTTTTCAGTTCATTTTAGTTGTTATAATTTGAATAGCACTTTTCATCACTTGGATATAACAACCTCATATTCCTTTAAATTTGTTAGGGAAGCCTATATTTATATTTTTAGAGAAAATATTCATAACGATACGTTTATATATACATTTCTATAAAGTTCACATTAAGTCTTATCAGTTTTTAGGACGTATTAATAGGAGGCGAATTATGGATACAAAAAACATCGCAATTATTGCAGTCATAGCCGTTGTAATTATAGTTGCAGGCATATATGCAAGCGGCGTCTTAACAGGCGGGAACAGTGCAAGCGGAAATATCACTGTTTTAGCTGGCGCAGGCACTATGAAAGCTATGAACGAATTAAAAACGAATTTTGAAAAAGAACATCCGGGTACAACAGTTAATATACAATACGGCAACAGTGGAGAGCTTTTTGCAACATTAAGCTCCCAAAAAAGTGCAGACATGGTAGTTCCAGGAGACCTGACATTTATGGACAATGCTAAAAGTAAAGGTTACATCGATAACAGTACCGTTAAACCGATAGTATACCACATACCAGTCATAGCAGTCCAGAAAGGAAACCCTAAAAATATAACTTCTGTAAAAGACCTGGGTAAATCTGGAATTAAAGTTGCTTTAGGAGATACCAACGGTACCGCTGTCGGTAAACAGAGTATAAAAATACTCAATAAAACAGGCGACTTAGTTGCAGTTAAAAGTAATGTTGTTGTCTATGCACCTACTGTAAACCAGCTCTTAACCTACCTCACATCAGGCCAGGTTGATGCAGCTATAGTAACAGAAGATATAGCAAATGCAAGTGCTTCTGAAGGTAAAATCGAAATAATACAGATTCCAGAGGACCAGAATTCCATTGCTACCATTGGTGTTGGTTTAACCACTTTCACTAAAAATAAGGACCTTGCTATGCAGTTTGAAGACTACATAACCTCCTCTAATGGTCTGGCAGTATGGGAGAAAAACGGATTTAAACCTGTAGATCAATAAATAGAGGACATCAAGCTTTATAAACCAGTAAAACGATACAGTGATTACATGAAAAGCAAGCTTGAGATAACCTTTATTTCCATTTCTTTTATTTTTACTGCACTTTTATTCATAATTATAGGCAGCCTTTTTTTTATGCCATCATTACAAGGATTCATTCAGTCTCTTTTTTCAGAAGAAATGGCAACTGCATTTAAACTAACCTTATCTACATCCGTAATAGCAGCGTTAAGCGTGATATTAATAGCTGTGCCCACTGCTTATTCACTGTCCAGATATAAGTTTCCACTTAAAAATATAGTGAAAAGTATTTTAGACCTTCCCATGGCATTTCCAGAAATTATTTTAGGTATAGCACTGCTGATGCTCTTTGGAAACAATTTATTTGGAAATTTCCTGCAGAACCTTGGTATAAATATCGTTTTCACCACAACAGGGATAATCATAGCCCAATTCTTTGTTGCATTTCCCTATGCTGTAAGAATAATTTACTCTACATTTAACTACATCAACCCCCGATATGAACTGGTTTCCAGAAGTTTAGGGTACGGAGAATTCGAAACCTTTAAAAATATAACCCTTCCCCTTGCTAAAAGTGGAATATTCGCAGCATTAGTTGTTACAATTGCCCGATGCATAGGAACATTTGCCGCGGTCCTCCTGGTAGGCGGTGGAACGTACCTGAGAACTGAAACATTACCAATTGCTATTTACTACAATTTATCACTTGGAAATATAGATATGGCCATAACAGCAAGCATAATACTTATATTAATATCATTTGCAGCCATATTCGTGCTGGAAAAATATGCAAACGAAAATACAGGATGATCCAATGTTTTTAGAAGTTCAAAATTTGAGTGTTGATCTCGGAGAATTTTACCTTGACAATGTGAATTTAAGTCTGGATAAAAACAGTTACATGGTGATTATCGGCCCAACTGGTTCAGGCAAATCTGTCCTCTTA
Organism: Methanobacterium bryantii; assembly: GCF_002287175.1. Lineage (NCBI taxonomy): Archaea > Methanobacteriati > Methanobacteriota > Methanobacteria > Methanobacteriales > Methanobacteriaceae > Methanobacterium > Methanobacterium bryantii. The sequence goes on from NZ_LMVM01000039.1 coordinate 144,434, forward strand.
GAAACAATTGCCGGATTTTACAGGGCAGAAGAAGGAAAAATATTCCTCGAAGGAAAAGAAATAACAGAGTTAAATCCTGAAAACCGTGGGATAAGTATAGTTTATCAGGATTATGTACTTTTTCCCCATATGAACATCTTTGAAAATATATCCTATGGATTAAAGAAAAAAACAAATGATAAAGAAATAATAAAATCTAAAGTTTTAAAGATGGCTAAACTCCTTAAAATTGATCATCTTTTACATAGGAATCCTGATACCTTAAGCGGCGGCGAAAAACAGAGAACTGCCATTGCAAGATCCCTTATTATCGAACCACGAGTACTGCTTATGGATGAGCCATTCAGCGCCGTTGATGTAAGTACCCATGCCTACCTTACGAAGCTAATTAAAAATGTAATAGCAGACTATGGAACCACATGTATCCATGTAACTCATAACTTTAATGATGTCTGGAACTTAGCTGATAAGGTGGCAGTTATGAAAGAAGGTAAAATTCTTCAACAGGATATACCCACAGAAGTATTTTCAAAACCTTCCCACAATTTTGTTGCAGACTTCGTAGGTATACACAATATTTTTGAAGGCAAAATCATCGAAAAAGAAGGGTCTCTAACTAAAATAAAGTTAGATTCAGATTTAATTATATACAGTTCAGATTCATCTGAAGATTCAGGTAAAATTTTGGTAGGTATAAGACCAGAAAATGTTATTTTTTCAAATGAAACCTTTGTTTCTTCTGTTCAAAATCAGATTAAGGGAGTTGTAAACGAAATTGTAAAAGTTGGCCCTATAGTCTGGATAGAAGTTAAAATAGGGGAAATTAACTTTAAAGGGATTTTAACCCCAAATTCATGTGAAAAATTAAAGATTAAGAAAGGGAAAAACATCTATTTAAGTTTTAAATCTGTTAATGTCAAAATAATTGATAAAAAGGAGTTCTATACTCCATAATTAATTTAATTATTAAAGTGCTAATTAATCGCCGCATCTGTCAATAACAATTACAGTTACATTCTCCTGGCCTTTAGGAGTATGTCTAATTTCAATTAAGTCATCTTTTACTTCTTCCAGGTCTATTTCAATGGTTGAATTTAATGTGTCACCCTGTACTTGAACCATTACACTGCAGGTTTCCCTGTCTTTTAAACACTCAGTTTCAACGTTTATAACTTCTCCAGGAGTATAAACTCTATTATAAGATAATTCTATGTTGTCATAGGTTTTTACATTATTTTTTATGTATTCAATAGCAGCGTCACAATCCATTGTTATCTCTTTTTCCATAAAAATCACCTCTTACTAAGGCCAATATTCATTAAAATATGTGTGTACTCTTATTTTAAAGTTTCTTCAATAACAATTATAACAAGTTCATCGTCGGTTTTGGTATGTCGAATTTCCAAAATATCATCTTTAATCTGTGTTAAATCAAGATGGACTGTATCATTTAATAATTCGCCCATTAATTGGAGGGTGAGGTTTAAGCTTTCATCTTCTTCATCTTCTTCTATATCCAGAACTTCTCCCGGTACATACACCATATTATACGAAATTTCCAGAATATCATACTGTTTGACTTCATTTTTGACGTAGTCTACAACGTCATTGGCACTCAATATTATTTCAGTTTCCATGATTATCACTTGATCTTTCTGTAAAATAAAAGTTTCTAAAAGTTTTAATTTTAAAAAGTAGTCATATATTTTCAAAAAAAAGAAAAAAACGACCAGCAAAAATTAAAAATTTTCACCGGTCCCTCGAAAATGAGTTTTCAGGGCCCTTGAAAACTCTTGAAATTATAAATTTCAAATTACTTTCGAGTAGTCGAACTAGAGTTTATCCCTGTTCTTTTCAGCATTTAGCCATAATCGGCCTTTTCCGTTTAAAGCGATGTCACCGATGTATTTTATGTATTTCCCAGATAAAACTTCTCCTTCAATTTCAGGATCGTCGTATATACCTTCCTGGGTAAATCCTTCCAGTAAACGACCGAGTTCTCCGTTAACAACGATGTCACCGTTTTTCATCTGTCCACCAGGCCATCTGGTTACATCACCATCAATCTGGATGTAACCTTTAGTCATGTGGATACCTGCGAGAATATCACAGTTTCCTTTAACGATTATTTTACCACCGGATAAACATTCACCGAGCTGTTTACCAGCGTTTCCGTGGAGGGTTATGGTTCCTCCACTCATTCCTCTCCAGTCACCAATATATGATGATCCACAGAATTCTCTGGTATTCCCTGTGATGGTGAGGGATCCTCCCCTCATTTCTCTACCGGCATAGCTGTCTGCATTTCCGTTAACTGTGATGGAACCTCCTTCCATCTCAGCTCCGCAGTGTAAATCCGCGTCTCCGTTAACTATGATTTCACCTGCACTCATTTTGCTACCGATGTATTTTACTCTGCCACAATCTCCGTTTATGACCATTTTTACATCGTCAGCACTTTCAGCATCTCCTTCCACTTCTATAGTGAAGTAGTCTGTGAGTGGGAATCTTGAGTTTCCAATTGGCACCATATACTTTTCAAAGTCTGCTTTTTCCCAAGTGTATACTTCATCTGGAATTATTTCATCGAATTCCAGTGCTATTGGGGAAGTCTTTATTTGATCTAAAGTTATTGTTTTCAAGCTTAACACCCCTTATTTACTTGCTTGATTAATTGTTGTTTCAATTGGGTTAGGTAAATATTTGTCATATACCTGATAGTTTTCAAATTTAATTGAATAATATCTGGTAAAGTCAGGCATTACCCTTTCCATTACTGATTTTTCTTCTTCTTCTAATCCTTTTACGTTGGTCCATAAAGTCTGGCTTGGTTTGATACTTACAACTTCACCATCTTTGACTAAGATTTGACCATCTTTAATTGTGTACATTGCAGCACCGAATGCTTTTTCTATTGCTGCAGGGTCTTTAGATGGGTCTATGTCAAATGGATTAATATCGTATACAGCTATGTCTGCGTTGTAACCAGGTGTGAGTTCACCTCTGTCCTGATATCCGTAGATTTTAGCTGGTCCTGCCCTGGTGATGATTGCTATTTCATTGAAGTCGTATTCCCTGTCAATGGTTGCGAGTGCGGTTCTTCTGTGAGACCATGGGTGGACTTCTTTGTTGTCCATCATTTCATTTCTTCTTTCGCTGCTCATTAACCAGGAGATAATTCTTGGGTATCTTATGAATGGACCTGCGTTAGGGTGGTCAGTTGTTAAACAAACTTGCCATGGATCTTTGACTCCCATGAATAACTCTAATCCAACAGCCCACTGGAAAGCTGAAACTGGAGCTTTTGGTGAGTAAATACATGGTACAATACCAGATGCTGTTTCCAGCTCAATATCCTTGTTAGCCCATTTGAGACCATTCAGCTGGTGTAAATCAAATTCAAATGGAGCATCAGCTGTCATGGTTGTGGTTTCGTCAAGGGTTATCTGCCCAACGTCCATTGTTACATGTTTGTTTTTGTTTATGTAATCTGTAACATAATCTGCACCAGATTCAACATCTCTCCAGCTTGTACCCGCGTATGAGTGGAACTGAGCGTGAGTTATGTGGACAGTCTGGTTTCTGACAGGTGAGTTTTTCTCAACGTCTTTGACAATGTCTAAAGATCCTATAGTTGTTGGGTAGTTTCCTGGGTGTCCTAAGTTGTTAGGGTGTATGTGTATTGAATGTGGCAGTCCTAACTTTTCGTTAGCTTTTGCAAGCGCAGTTATTACTTCTCTGGAAGTTACGTCCCAGTATGGAGCAGGGTCGTCAATTCCATGTACGTTCATACCCCATCCCCATGCTTCACTTCCACATGGGTTAACTATTTTTACACCGTAACATTTGGTGAGTTTTAACCATGAAGAGATGAATGCTGCAAGTTCATCTATTTTACCTTCTTTAGCAAACTGCATTACAAACCAGTTGTTACCAAAGAGAGCGAGTGGAGTAATGTCTAAGTTAGGTATAGCCATTATTTCTTCGTGAGTGTGTTTAGCTTCTAGTGGAGGTACAGCTGCTTCTGTTACTGTTCCGTATCCCATTCTAGAGTATCTGTATCCAGTTGCAGGACAGCTTGGTATGGAAAATCCACTTTCTGATCTTGCTACACCTTTTTTACCAGTTACACCTTTTCTTGAATCTTCAGGTCTGTATAACCTACCTACAACAAGTTTTGGTCCTGCTACGTGAGCGTGAGGATCAATTCCTGCAGGCATTACAATTTTGTCAGTTACGTCAATTACTTTAGCATCAGAAGAGACGTTGTCAACGATTTTTCCATCCTTGAACATTACGTCTTTCTTTTCTCCTGCTATCTTGTTGGCAGGGTCGTAAACAATACCATTTTTAAGTATGTATTCCATGAAATCACCTATTTAGCTAAAGCTCCTTCTTCAGATTGTGAAGTTCCTTGCTCAGCTTTGATTTTTTTAACTCTTTCTAATAATTCTTTTACGATCCATTCGTCGTCTCTGCAAGTTTCAGGTTTGTCTATAGCTTTTTTCATGTAGATTGGAACACCGTCCATCCTATAACTGGTACCAGCAGCTTCCACACCTATGAATGATCCTGGAAGTACTACATCTGCTATTTCAGTTGATGGTCCCCAGTGGATATCTATCTGTATAACTGGAATTTCTGCAAGGTGTTTTACAGCTCCTCCAGGGTAGTGTGCTCCTGGATCTGCAGCTATTACCATGAATACATCACATTCTTTCCTTGTTAAGAGATCTATGGTGTTGGTTTCCCCGTTCATGTATCTCTGGTATCCTCTTGAGAAGTCGACACCGTATGGGAATCCAGTTTCATAAGACATGAAAATATTGAACCCGTTAACATTGAAGTGACCCCTCATAGGCATCAGTACCCATTTAGAGTATTTGTTTAAGTCAGCTATCATTTGAATAGCTATGTCAATGTTTCTCTGTTTGGATAAAGTATGTGTTAAACCTAAACCGAAGTAAAGTGTACCGAATTGAGCATTTTTCATTTTTTCGGCTAATTCATATATGTCTTCTTTAGGTATACCTGAGATTACATCTTTTTTGAGTTTTTTACCTTTTAAAACTGCTCTTATAGCGTTATAGAACTCGTAATCACCGTTTTGTTCAAACCCAATCCATACATCAGACATTTTAGCTGTGTCACTGTATTTAGGGTCCATTGTAACAACAGTTCTGTCGTATCTTCCCCTTGGCCTGAAGTATCCTCGTGGGAAAGTACTGTATCTAGCCATGTGTCTTGGGTGAGAGTTCATAGCATTACTTCCAGTGTAAACAACCATGTCTGCACGGTTTTTACCTTCTCCAAGGGTGAAAATAGGGTATCCTACATTCTGAACTGCCTGAATAGAAGGACCGTGGCAAATAGTTGCCTGGTTGTCTAAGACAGCTCCTACTAATTCACCAAGTTCGAGACCATAATGCATGGTTTCAATTGAAGTTTCACTCCAACCGTAGAATACAGGTCTTACAGCTCCAGCTATAAGTTCTGCAGCTTTATCTAAAGCAGCATCCCAGTCAACTTCTTCAAGTTCACCTTCTTCATTCCTTATCATTGGTACTAATAATCTCTGATCCATATCTTCCATAATCTTACTAGCACCTAGTCTGCAAGCATGTCTTACTGCAACAACATGCCCATCTTTAACTAAATAATCTAAATCGTCACAGTTACATCCGCAAAAAGCGCAAGTACAGTTTTCTACGATTTCATCGTAGTCTGTTATTGGTTCTTCGTAATTTGCCATTTATGTAACCTCCTTATAATTTCTTGTAGACCGGCATCTCTCCAAGTGAAGTAAGTTTGGCGATGCTTTCTTCATCCTTATTGCCGACGTATTTTTTGTAGGTTGCTCTCATAAGGTCAGCCATTAATAAAACGTCTTCTTCAGATTTTTCAACTGTACACATGATCCCTTTGTATGTAGGGTCACAGCAGCAGTAGGTCTCAGGGCTTGTTACTACATTTGCCCATGGTCCTTTTGGTATAAATATTGTGCCTTCATGAGGAGCATCCCTTGAGTGAGCAGCGAATACAATTACTTCTCCCCAGTCAGAAACTACTTTCACATGTTCCCAGTTAGCGACGCCTAATTTAGCCATGTCTTTAGGGTCCATGTATGCTACTCCAGCAACTTTTCTGTATTCATCTTTAAGGGTAGATCCTCTTTTTTTGCAAGCTCCTTGGTAAATGTCGGAACCTGTGTTAAGCATTACTTCTAATTTAGTTCGTTCTTTAGCAGTTGGTTCTTCAAATTTTACTACTTTAGGAACGGCTGGTTTTTCTACATAAGTCAAATTTAACACCTCATTCTAGCCAGATTGCATCTGTAGGACAGAATACTTGGCAGGTACCACATTTTGTACAGCTATCTTTACTGAATAATTTGATTACTCCATTTTCAACCATCATAATTACGTCTTCGGTCTTAGGACCGTGTCCACCTGAAACTTCAGGACTGATTGATGCATTTATTGGGCATGCGACTACACAAACACCGCATCCGAGACATTTGTCTTGGTTTACTTTAAGTTCCATTTGATCACCTGTATGATTTTAAGTTTTTAAAGATTCTAATCTTTGTTGCCATGATTTGGATTTAGTAGGTGTGTAATTAACTGCAGTTCTTTTTACGTTTATAGCTTTTGTAGGACATACATTTGCACATGCTCCACAGTATATACAGAACTGTTCTTTTTTATCGATTTTATCGCCGATTTCAGCTGGTTTGGATGGTTTGTGGAACTCTAATACATCACATGGGCATATATCTACACATGCTCCACATGCTTCACATTTTTCTTCGTCAAATTCCAGTTCACCTTCGAATGGCTTTTCAACAGCTACTGCTTCTTTTGGACAGACATCTTCACACCATCCGCATCTTACACATGATTCTTCATCAATGATTGCTTTACCAGTGATTTCAGCTGCTTCTGGGCTGATTTCGTATTCACCGTATGAACATGCTCTGCATGCTTCCATTATAGCATTTTCAGGACATGCACGTTTACATACGCCACAGTAAACACATTTTTCTTCATCTACTGATATTTCGAAGTCTTCAGGACCTTTTTGTTCAATGGTTATAGCATCTGCAGGGCACATTTCTTCACATACACCACAGTCTATACATTTTTCTTTGTTGATTTCAATTTCACCAGATACAAGTTTTGACCTGTCTGGGAGTACCCTTGCAACAGTTACTGCTTCCTGTGGACATGCTCTTTCACATGCTTTACAGTAAACACATGCATCATCACTTATTTCTGCAGAAGATATGAGACGTGGGTAAGTTTCTATTTCTTTTATTGGTTTACCGTCTATTGTGAGATCTAATGCATCTACAGGGCATGCAACATCACACATACCACAAAGTACACATTTATGTTCATCTATTGTTATTTTAGGCTCTTCAGCACCGGTCCTTACTATTGCACCAATGTCGCCGAGCTCTATTGCCTCTACTGGGCATATTTGTTCACAAATGCCGCAGCCAACACATGTTTCATTCTTGAATGACAGCTTTCTTTCTTCTTCAGCTGATCTTTCAATGTCGAAATTTTTGGCTTTGACTTCTTTTACATTTGCAGCCATTATTTTTCCTCCAAAATTTATGCTATCAAAAATTTTGCTGTTCAGAAAATCTACGATTTTCCTCAAACTCAAAATTTTTCCAAATTTTGGGGTTCAGAAAATCCAAATCAAGGCTCACAAAAACTACGTTTTTGAGGGATTTGGATTTTCTTCAACCTCCAAAACTATTTTAATTGAATTAGTAGGACATTTTTCTTCACACATAAGACATCCACAACATGACTCAGAGTCTATCTGTGCTTTGAGATTATCCAACGATATGGCATTCATCAAACATGTATCTACACAAAGCCCACAACCAATACATGAGTCCTTCACTTTTGCTCTGTATTTCTGGTTTAAACATGTCTTAACAATTGTTCTTGTTGTATCCATGTTTTCCAAAAGAGCACTTGTTAACTTCAGGAAGTCCTTTGGACAGAAACCTTTAATGAGTTCTGCTATCTCTATAGATCCCATAGATATATTTCTACCATTTAAATAATGAGAAAGTGTTGATCTGTCCATATCCAACATTTCTGATATCTCTCTCTGGCTGCGTCCCTCTCTAATGAGTTCTACTGCCGCTAAATATTTTAATCCTGAAGCAATGTGTTTTGGCATGATGGACACCTTGTGTATTGATTACACATCTTGTTTCTATAAATATATATATTTCGACTAGGTAAATATAGCAAGTTATATATACTGATGTGTACTTGACACACATCTTTACACTATAAAAATCACCCTCCATACGCATACTTTTTCAAAAAAACTGCATACAATTAAAGCCCTTAAAATCCTTTAATTTTAAATTTCACGCCAGATAAAGCTTTTTTCCATACCTGCATTTTGAACCCGTTTTATGGTCATCATGATTTTAAAATTTAACAAAAATAACAACCTATTTGCACCAGCTTTTTCAAGACATATTAAAGGTTAAAAAAATAATCAATAATGATATTTAACTGGTGTCTATTATGTACTCATCAAACTTAATTCCCGTAGAAAATGCACTGAAACTAATTGAAAGTGTAAAAATAACACTTAAAAAAGAAGATATACCTCTTGAAGAAGCAAATACAAGAGTTTTAGCTGAAAACATTGAAGTATTAATTGATGTTCCCCCATTTGACAGATCTGCAATGGACGGGTATGCTTTAATAGCAGAAGATACAGTAATGGCATCCAAATCTAATCCAATATATCTTGAAGTTATAGATGAAATTGGTGCTGGAAGCGTATCTAATCACACTTTAAGTCAAGGACATGCAATTAGAATAGCAACAGGAGCGCCTATGCCCCCAGGTTCAAACGCAGTTGTAATGGAAGAAGATATTGAACACCTGGATAACAAGATTAAAATAACTAAAAAAGTTGCTTTTAATAGAGATGTAGCGCTTAAAGGCGAAGATTTAAAAAAAGGAGAAATTATTTTAAAAGAGGGCCAAATTCTAGATCCTAATCACCTTTCTGTGATAGCCTCATCAGGTTACAGCAGGGTCAAAGTATTCAAAAAACCTGAAGTGGGAGTTATTATAACTGGAAATGAGCTTGTAGATCCAACCACAAATCTTGAGCCTGGGAAAATAGTGAATTCAAATAGATTTGCTTTGAAAGGACTGGTTGAAGATTCTCTTGCAGTACCCCACATTAAACACTGCAGAGATGATTTGGATACCATGGCAAATGAACTCCACGAATATGCCCAAAAATATGATGTAGTAATCACAACTGGAGGGACCGCAATCAGCAAGGGAGATGTTGTGGTAAGCGCAACTTCTAAACTTGGAGAAGTTCTGGTTCACGGGGTTGCCATCAAACCAGGGAAACCTGTTGGATTTGGTGTTGTAAATAATAAGCCTGTTTTCATGCTTTCAGGTTATCCAGTAGCTGCTGCAGTCCAGTTTGACATTTTTACAAGAAATTACATCCTAAAAATGCAGAATATATACAAAAAGTTCGATTTAATAGAATGCACTGCAGGTGATGATATAAGATCATCTAAAGGCAAGTGCAATATAATAAGGGCAAAACTTGAAGAGGACCGGGTTTACCCAATAAAAACAAAAGCAGGCATAAATAAATCAGCAGTGCTTTCAAACTGTTATATCTTCATTGATGAAGATACTAAAGATATAAAAAAAGGTGAAAAATGCAATATACTTAAATACAGCTCTTTAAAAGTTTTTGAGTGAATTTAAGTTATATTTTTACTTTATTCCTGATTTTTTGTAATCTGATCAAGAAGTTCATGAGCTTCCCCAAAATTCTCATCCTTTACAAGCAGGCCCCTAAGTATTTCAACCGCTTCATCATATTTTTTGAGATAATAAAAGCCGTTAGCCTGCAGGTATGAAGCATATTTATAGAAATCGTCGTCGTCTTTAGAGTAGGTGTAAAGGAAATTTTCAAGTGCAGTTACAGATTCATCATATTTTTTTAACATAAACAGAGTGTATCCTTTGTTATACCAAACCATCCTATCAAGTGGATTTATACGAATAACCTGTTCAAAACAGTCCAGTGCTTGTTCATATTTCTTAAGTTCTAGAAGGGCTATTCCTTTATTGTTCCATGCAGGAAAGAAATCTTCATCCAGATTAATTGCCTTATCAAAAAATTCGACTGCTCTTTGAACTTCACCCTGCCCTAAAAAGGACATCGCCTGTTTATGAAACACTTCAGCTTCTTTTTTACCCATTAAAATCAACCCCAAAAACTCTCTTATTATTCTATTATGATTACTTATTTCAACATCATATAAAAATGAAAAATTTAAATTATGATAAACTTACTCTTTTTCAACCTTCACCGCACAAACCTTAAATTCCGGCGTATTGGATATAGGGTCCATTGCAGGGCTTGTAAGAACATTTGTAGGCGTTTCGCCGAAGTGGAACGTCATGAAGACTACTCCTTTTGGAGACATATCAGTTACTTCTACCCTTGTTTTAACTTCACCCCTCCTTGAGGTCACCTTGACTATATCCCCATTCTCAAGTCCAAGTTCTTCCGCGTCTTCAGGGTTTATTTCTACTGGATCATCACCGTACAATTCAACAAGACCATCGGCGGCTCCAGTCATGGTAGTAGTATGATAATGGTAAATACTACGCCCTGTTGTAAGGAGTAATGGATATTCTTCATCAGGCAGCTCAGCCGGAGGTCTGTAGTGTAAAGGTATAAACTTCCCTTTGCCGCTTTCAGTTGCAAATTTTTCTACATGCAAAATTGGAGTTCCCTGGTCTTTTTCATCAATACACGGCCATTGTATGCCCTCTTCTTCAATACGGCTGTAGGCAATTCCACCAAATATTGGAGCAACTGAAGCAAGTTCATCTACAATTGATGAAGCGTCTTTAAATTCAAATCCTTCTGCACCCATCTTTTTAGCAATTTCACAGGTTATTTCCCAATCAGCTTTAGATTCACCTACTGGTTCTATTGCTTTTCGTACCCTCTGTATTCTTCGCTCTGCATTGGTAAATGTACCATCCTTTTCAGCATAAGATGCTGCAGGCAGTACCACATCAGCCATGCGTGCCGTTTCAGTCATGAAAATATCCTGAACTATTAAAAAGTCAAGATTTTCAAGGGATCTGATGATGCTTGAAGAGTCAGGCTCGCTTAAAACCGGATTTTCACCCATAATATAAAGTGCTTTAACTGTTCCAAGACTTGATGCACCTATAACAAAAGGCATTTTTAATCCCACAGACTTATCTAATTCACAACCCCACATTTCTTCAAATTTCTTATAAACTTCAGGGTCATCAACTTTCTGGTATCCCGGATATGAATCAGGTAAACATCCCATATCACAGGATCCCTGAACATTATTTTGTCCCCTAATCGGGTTTACTCCAGTGGAAGGTTTTCCGATGTTTCCTGTAAGAAGTGCCAGGTTACTGAGTGCAAATACATTGTCAGTTCCATGAGAATGCTCTGTTATACCTAACGAGTACAAAATAGATGCGGGTTTTGTTGACGCGTATAATTTTGCCGCTTCCCTTATTTTTTCTTTGTCAACTCCAGTTATTTCCTCAACTGATTCAAGATCAAATTCTTCAAGTGATTTTTTAAATTCATCGAAGTTTTCTGTGCGCTCATCGACAAAGGAAGAATTATACAAGCCTTCATCAATTATCACCCTCATCATACCCATAAGAAGAGCAACGTCAGTTCCAGGATTATGTTTTAAGAACACATCAGCATATTTTGAAAGCTGTATTTCCCTTGGATCTGCAACAATGAGCTTTTTACCCTTTTTAGCTGCCTCAATCATTCTCATACCTATAACTGGATATGACGCCGTTGCGTTGGTACCTATAATAAATAGACAATCCGCATCAGGTATTTCATCTATAGAATTACTCATTGCCCCGCTCCCCATACTTCGGGCAAGCCCTGCAACTGATGGTGCATGGCATGAACGTGCACAGTTATCCACATTATTTGTGCCCATTACAACACGTGTAAATTTCTGGAGAGCATAATTATCTTCATTTGTGCATCTTGCAGATGAAATCGCTGCAAAAGTATCTCCCTTATACTTTTCAAGGTTTTGAGCTATAAAATCAAGTGCTTCGTCCCAGTTTACTTCTTCAAATTCCCCGTTCTTTTTTATTAAAGGCAATGTTAGCCTATCTGGATGATCGATGAATTTATATCCAAATCGACCCTTAACACAGAGGTTACCTTTATTTACTTTATTATCTGGATCAGCCCTTACACCTGTAATTTCATTTCCCCGGACTCCAAGGTATATGTTACAACCAACACCACAGTAAGGACATGTGCTTTTAACTTCCCTTGAAGGTTTTGGGCTGTTTTTAGGAACCAGTGCACCCACAGGGCATCTTACAACACATTCACCACAGGATACACAGGCCGATTCCATTATAGGCCTATCTGCAAATGTTGTAATTTTTGTATTGCACCCTCTAAATCCAAAATCAACTGCATTTACACCCAGCATCTCGCTGCACGTTCTAACACATATTCCGCACAGTATACATTTCTTAAGATCCCTGTCAAAAAATGGATTGGATTCGTCCTTCTCAAGATCTATAGTCGAACACCTTAAACTTCCCAGATCATCCCTTTGAATGCCAAGATAAGAAGCTATCTCCTGCAGTTTGCATTCATTATTTTTAGCGCATGTAAGGCAGTCCATCTCATGGTTTGCAATTAAAAGTTCTGCAACAAGCCTCCTTACTTTATTTACTGCTTCACTTTCACTCTTTATATTCATTCCTTCCTGTGAAATTGTTTCACATGATGTAACCAATCTTCCATCATCATTTTCAACTAAGCACAATCTACAGGCCCCATATGGTTTTAATTGATGGCTGTAACATAAATTTGGAATATAAATACCGTTTTCAAGTGCCGCCTCAAGTATGGTGGTTCCTTCTTCCGTTTCTATATTAAATCCATCTATTGTAAATGTGATTTTATTTTTCTTCATGTTAATCATTGAAATCTGTAAATTATCAAAATTAGATTCTAAAATGAGTATCTATCCATTGTATACATACTCTTTTATCTCCAAAATATGGAAAATATCCGATATATGTAAGTTATTTAGAAATTATATATCATCATATTTATTTATATTGAAATTCCCAAAAATAAGGTACAACATATATTAAGCAAAATTAGTTTATGATAAGTTATTATAATTGAATACACTTTATTAATGATATATTACTCAAGGAGACATTGAATTATTCTATAGGTGTAATTATGAAAGTTATAGCTGTTTCTGGAACAAAGAATACTGGAAAAACAACACTCGTTACAAGAATCGTTGCTGAACTTACAAGCAGGGGCTTCAGCGTTGGAACCATTAAACACACCCACCACACTTTTGATCTTGAAGGTAAAGACACATGGAAACACAGGGAAGCCGGGGCTGAAATTGTAGTGGGCTCAGGTGATGAAACATTTTTAACTGTAAATAAAAACATGGACCTGGACCAGCTTTTAAGCATGGTAAAATTCATTAAAAACCTTGATTTTGTAGTTTTAGAAAGTTTTAAACGTTGCAACTATGCTAAAATAGCCACATCGGATATTGAAGATGAATTCATAATAACCCGCGTTAATGCTTTGGAAATGAATGAAGATGATGTAAAACCGATTGTAAATCTAATTGAAGAAAGAAGCTACGGCATTTTACAGAATTTAGATTGTAAGAAATGCGGCTTTGAAAACTGTACAGAATTTGCAAAAGCTGTTGTGAAAGGGGAAGTAAAACAGGGTACAGAATGTAAAACTGAATCTGATGAAATTTTACTCAGAGTAGATGACCGTATTATCCCAATGAACTTCTTTGTGCAGGATTTCGTTAAAAATGCAGTTATTGGTATGATAAAATCCCTTAAAACCGAAGAATTTGGAGTAGGTGAAGGCAAGAAGATTGAGTTGTTAATACGAGATAAAAATTAATTACTGATTTTTAATAATCTAAAAGTAAAAAATTTTAAATTTAAACTTAAAAAATAGCGTAAAAAGGATGTTTAAGCAGTTATTTACCTTCATCCATCTCTATTTTTGGTATGCATTCCATAGCGTCATACTTTCCAGAACACAGCTCGATGCATGTACCGCATTTTATACATTTTTCCTGGTCGATTACATGTGGTTGTTTTTTCTCACCGCTGATTGCATCTACAGGACATGATTTAAAGCATAATCTACAGCCGTTGCATTCTTCAGTTAGTATACGGTAAGCTATGAATTCTTTACATGCAAGGGCCGGGCAGAAATCATCATTGATGTGTGCATTGTATTCATTTTCAAAGTATTTCAGCGTTGTAAGCACTGGATTCGGTGTGTTTTGACCTAAACCGCACAGTGAACCCATTTTAATTCCTTCTGAAAGGTCTTTAAGCAGCTGTACATCTTCAGGTTTACCTTTTCCTTCAGTTATATCAGTCAGTACATCAAGCATCTGTTTTGCACCCAGTCTGCATGGTACACACTTACCGCAGGACTCCCTCTGAGAAAATTCAAGGAAGTAACGGGAAACCTCAACCATACAGGTGCTCTCGTCCATTATAACAAGCCCACCAGAACCCATTATCGCACCGGCCATTGTCATGGAGTCATAGTCTATTGGAGTGTCTAGGAAGTTCTCAGGAAGACATCCCCCAGAAGGGCCTCCAATTTGCACTGCTTTAAATTTTTTGCCGCCGGGGATACCTCCACCTATGTCGAAAATTACTTCTCTTAAGGTTGTTCCAAGAGGCACCTCAATTAAGCCAGGCCTTTCAATTTCACCCACTAAAGAGAATGTTTTGGTCCCTTTACTTGAGTCTGTCCCAAATTCTGCGAATTTATCAGGGTTTTTCTGCATTATAAGCGCTACGCTTGCAAGGGTTTCCACATTGTTTATAACGGTTGGTTTACCAAATAAGCCAGAAGTTGTTGGGAATGGAGGACGTGTACGTGGAGTTCCCCTTTTTCCTTCAACTGATGCGATTAGTGCAGTTTCTTCACCACATACAAATGCACCGGCACCCTCTTTTATTTCTATATCAAAATTAAATCCAGAGCCGCAGATATTCTCCCCTAAAAATCCATATTCTCGCATCTGTTTTATGGCGTGTTTTAAATGATCAAGTGCAAGAGGATATTCAGCCCTGCAGTATATATACGCCTTTTTCGCGCCGATGACATATCCTGCTATGAGTATTCCTTCCAAAACTGAATGAGGATCACTTTCAAGAAGAGACCTGTTCATGAACGCCCCTGGATCTCCTTCATCAGCGTTGCATATTAAATACCTGGTTTCCCCGCCGGAATCACGGCAGAACTGCCATTTCATCCATGTAGGGAATCCTGCTCCGCCCCTTCCCCTAAGTCCTGATTCTTTTATTTTTTCTATAACTTCCTCTGGTGCCATTTCAATAGCATCCATAAATCCACTGTACCCATCATTTGCAATGTAGTGGTTGATATTCTTTGGATCTATAATGCCGCAGTTACGTAAAATCCGCCTTACTTGCGGTTTTAACACTTCAGTATCAAAAAATAAAGGTATGCCCTCAATTTTTCCTTCTCCAATAGTTCCAAGGGCATATTCAGGCAAAGGATCGTCTTCTACAATATAAGATCTGATAATTTCTTTTGCTGTCTTCTTTGTTACATTTCCATAGAAAATTCCCGGCTTTCCCTGCTTAAAAATCGTTATTATTGGTTCTGCATAGCATAACCCAATACAGCCCACTTCAATGATCTCTGCATTTGCGTTATTTTTCTCCAATTCATCTTGAATTACAGATTTTACAAGAGCTGCACCTGCCGATCTTCCACATGTGGCAGAACCTATGAGTATTAACGGATTTTCGCTTTTATAAAGCGATTTATATTCCTTTTTTGCAGTTTTAACTATTTTATCGAAATTCATTGATTTCCCTTTTTAAAGTTTTGATCTAATTACTTACTTTTTCTTTATTTTTTTCCTTTTAAAAAGCCTTTTAATATTTTTTAAAGATATATGAGACTCAACTTCATCATTGACCATGGCACATGGCGCTAAAGCACAGCAACCCAGGCATCCCACAGATTCAAGAGAATACTCTAAATCAATGGTCACTTCTCCTTCTTTGATACCTAAATGTCTTTCAATTCCAGCCACTATTTGAGGTGCACCCTGTACGTGGCATGCAGTCCCTGTACAAACCATTATATGTTTTTTACCCACAGGAGTAAATCTAAACTGAGAATAAAACGTTGCAACTCCATATATTTCGCTTTCAGGCATCTTCAAAAAGTTTGAAAGCTCTATTATTATATCTTCAGGCAAGTATCCATAATTAGACTGGATATCCTGTAAAATAGGAATTAATTCTGATTTTTCGCCCCCATAACTTGATAAAATTTCGTTTAATTTGTCTTCCATTCTTTTCCACCGGTTTACTAATTATATCTTAAATGTACTGGTTAAATTTGACTTATCAGTTGGACTGATTGAATCTTTTAAAAAGAGTAATGATATAAAAATATACATTTTTTCTATTTATAGTTATTTCACCCCAATCATTTGAAGTTTTTTGAAAAATTTTTAGGAACTGTAAATTGAAACTATAATCAGTAATAAATATATCAAATTAAAATCATATTATAAACAGGTAAATAAAAAGAAACTGGGATGATAACCATGGCAGATGAACTTCCAGATCATTATGTAAGTATAAGAGAAAGATATAAAGAATTTGGGAATGCATTAAGCGATTTAGGTAGAATAACAGATCAATCCGGCCCTATAGATCATAAACATTCACATTTAATTCAGCTTGCAGCATCAGCCGCCATAAGATCAGAAGGTGCCGTACACAGCCACGCAAGAAGAGCTCTTGAACTTGGAGCCTCTCCTGAAGAGTTATATCATGCGTTAATTATTGTCACAAGTACTATAGGATTCCCAAATGTAGCTGCAGCCATCTCATGGGTAGATGACGTTGTAACGGATAAAAAATAAATAAGTAACTCTCTTTTTAAACATTAATTTATTAATTTTTTTATTTTTACGTCAGTTTTAATAATCAGTGAACTAATTAAATATAGACAGACTTTTTGACTACGAGGTAATTCCATGGCAGAAATGTTTAAAAAAGTAAATGCTACACGTGTTGATAACAGAATCTCTCAGGTAGAGGAAAAAATTGTTAATGACGAGCAAATCAAAATTATCATAAATGAGACAGTCACTAGAAGTTTCTCCATAAGCCCTAACTCTTTAAAAGAGTTTGCAGTAGGATACTTACTTGGAGAAGGATTAGCTGTATCTGTAGACAATATAACCAAAATAAAAGTGGAAGATTATACCATCAACGTAACTGTTGACCTCGCTGATTTTGATATCCGAAAAGAATTGATCGTTGGCTCTGACTGCTTTGGAGGGTGGAGAACCAAAATTGATTATATAAATGAAGTAGATTCAGATTATACCATTTCTAAAGAAGACATATTTGAAGGATTTAAAAAATTAAAAGAAGAAGCCCATGTATGGCAGGAAACCGGCGGTACTCACATAGCAGGTCTTGTAAATAAAGATACTGATGAATTTATAGGTATAGAAGATGTAAGCCGCCACGTTGCAGTGGATAAAGTTATAGGTGCAAGTGCACTTAAAAAAATAGATTTTTCAAGGAGTTTCCTCGTATACAGTGGGCGAATGCCTGCAGACATGTTAATAAAGGTTTCAAGGACCGGAATTCCGATTTTAACTTCTAATGCAGCTCCTACTTCTTCGGGTTATTCCGTTGCCCAAAAAGCAGGGATAACATTAGCAGGATTTGTCAGGGGAGAGCGGTTTAACATATATACACATCCCTACAGGATTTTAATATAAAAATAGTATAACACTATGTGTTATACGCAGAATACCCTACTGGATAAATATATATCGTATTTTCATTGGCTGGAAGGCCGAGAACTGTATGGACCTGGTCATCTTTAAATGAACCTAAGGCTACTGTTACCAGACCTCTGGCTTCAGCTTCCAGATAAATATTTTCTCCAGCATGCCCTGCTTCTAAATTCACAAATCGAGTACAAAGTGTTTCATCTTTATATTTAGCCACCATTTTACTGTAATCTCCAGTAATTACGATATCTACTGGAGCTTCTTTTACCCATGCCTGTCCATTTGCAGCCTGAGACAAATCTGAACGAGCATCACTTTCTGATGTTTTCTCCAGTGTGTTGTTATAGGGATTATAATGATATATTCCTTCACTTAACCCGGTTACCCCATCTTTACCTACAATAATATACACTTCCAATGGATAGACCTGTCCGCCGGAGGGTACCGATCTTAAGTTGTTAGCTTTATCAGTGATTCCCTGCGCAGCCCACATAAGCTGTGAAACGTCTTGTAAAGTTATAGATTGGTTAGTATAATGCCTCACAGAACGCCTATTCTGTATAGCTTGCTCCACAGACACGTTACCCTCAAGTATGGGGTTTGGGAGGTTTATTGTACTGATAACTGTCCTCTGGCTGTTACTGGTTGTTGTAGGTTGAGGCCAGACTAGATAAGCAATTGTTACACCAAGTAAGATAATTAGAATAATTAGAATAATTTTTCCTTTTCTGGACATAAATAGTACTCTCCAACCATTTTACATATATAGTTTAATAATTACCTGAAATTAATCAGGGTTATATAAAAACAAAAAAGTCATTTAAAAAAATAAAATCATCAAAAACATATTGCAAATCAAAGATTTTTGGAGTGATCTGTTTAATTCCAAAAAATCACTCAAGAACATTATGCCTCCCCTTCAACCTTTTTAAAAAAAAGGCCGTCGAAAATCTATGATTTTCGGGCCCACAAAAATCGTAGATTTTTGTTGGGATTGATCAAAAACACACCGTAACTAACTCCTCTTAAAAAAATCACTCAAGAACAGTATGCCTCGCCTTCAAATCTTCTTCTGTTTTTCCCATTTTATGCATAAGCTCAGCTATGACACCTTCAAGGAATATAAAAGTTGATACTTCAAATAAAGTTCCAAGTGGAGACAGTGGCTGATGCCTTCCGTTTATCTGGCGTTTAATATAATCTTTTTCTGTGTCAATTTTAGTTCTTCCTTTAATTGGCATTATCAAATCAGAAAGACCCCCAAGGGTTGAGTCTTCATAAGATGTTACCGCAATTATTTTTGCCCCTCTTTTTTTACTTATTGTAGCAGTGCTTATAATAAAACTGGTCTCTCCTGACCCTGAAATTGCAAGTAAACAGTCATCAGCATATATAGCTGGAGTTATAGTTTCCCCGACCACATATACACTTATTCCAAGATGCATTAACCTCATAGCAAAGGCCCTTGCAACCAGTCCAGATCTTCCAAGACCTATTATAAAAACATTGTTTGCATTAATTAGCATGTCAAGCATTTCTTCAATGCGTTCACTGTCAATTTCTGATGATACACCCTTAATATTGTCCACTATTTCATCTATAGCCTCATTTAAAATCATTTTCTCACCGGTTGCAGAATCTATATTTCCATATTCTTTCTTAGTATATTTACCTATAAATATTGATTTGGTTATAATCCTTTTAATAATAGAAAGACTGAAATTACATCCATACTTTGACAACTAAACAGGGGTTAAAATGAAATACCATCCAAAGGTAAGCCTTATAATAGAAGGGCATACATTTAGTTATAAACTTTTTGAAGCGCTTGAACATGTATCCAGAACATATTCCCAACGAAAAGCTGCTCAAGAACTAAACATATCCCATGCAGTTCTCAATCGCCGTATTAAAGAAGCTGAAGAAAAACTTGGTTTTAAACTTCTCGCTGCAACTGGTGCAGGTTCTGAGCTGACCGGGAACGCGCAAAAAATCCTTCAAAAGTATAAAAAATATACAAATAGGCTTAAAAATCGTGAAAAAATCATTATTTGCGGAGGATATGCTTCTTCCAGACTTATGGAAACGTTATCATTAAAATATGGTTTAAATGCTGCAGTATACAGAACAAGTGATAAAAATGCAATTCATCTAGCTAACCTCGATATGGTGGATATTCTAACACTTGACGACCCCGTGCACGCATTTATCCAAAATTTAGACTTTGTACCAATTGCATATGACCACCTGGTTCTCGTATCCTGCGCAAGAACACATCATGACATCAAGGAGTTAAATGGGAAAAATTTTGTTGAAATTCTTGATTCACCCCAAAGGCTGGCATGGAATACACTGGACGATAATAAAATTCAGTATAAATTAGCGTGGGAATTTAAATTACCTTATGATGCCCTAAGATTTATCCAAAAAAATCCTGAATTTTACACATTTATAAACAGCAGCCTATGGGAAGGCTCAGATATTATAAAAAATGATACACGGCACATCATAAGTTGCGTTATATGTAATAAAGAAGATAAAAGAATAGATGACTTTTTAAATTTCATTTTAACTTTTAAGGGGCAGAGATTAGTTGAAAAGTGCGGATTTGAAAGTGTAAGATAATTGGTTTACAAGGTAATAAGAGTGGCTTTTATACCCATGAATGAATAAAGGAAAGTTAACTAGATGTTGGTAGAGTGGTTAGTATGGGTGTCTTAAAGAAAAAAATCAGTAAGTACAACAAATATATCATTGAGATTGAGAGCGAAGAACTTGAAGCTAATAATCTTAAAAACATTGAAGATGTTATCATCGTCAGCAAAAAAGACTTTGAAAAAGAGTTAAATAAGTCTAAGGAATTAGCAGCAAAATTAGAATCTAAAGACTTAGAACTCAAATTAAAAGGTCTTAAAATTCAAGAAAAAGACATAGAAATTCAAAGGGCAAAATCCGAAATGTACGAACTTAAAGAAAACTATAACTCTAAAATTACTACACTTGAAGATAACTATGCGCTCAAATCAAATGAATTGACCCTGTTACTCAATGATAAAGGAAACGAACTTGAAAGCATTAAGAATGAATACAGTAAACTCAAAGAAGAATTGGAACATAGCTCTAACTCTCTAAAAGAAAAGCTCGAAGAAAAGGAAACTATAAACAATCAGATGGAAGTCTATCGAATTGGAAATATAGGGCTTAAAAATGAAATTGAAGGCAAAAAAAAGGAGATTAATGAACTAAAAAGTAGCTATAACGAGTTAAAAATTAATTATGATGAATTAAAAGGTAATTACAGTGAAATTCTGGATATTAAATCTCAAAAGGAAAATGAAATAGAAAGTCTTCGATCCAACGTCAACCGGCTTGAGATGGTCCAGATAGAGTATAACAAACTAGTTAATAGTTACAGACACCTCCAGGAAGTAGTAAACAAGAAAGATAAAACTATAAATGAATTAGAATCTAAAAAACGGAAGTTAGAACAGTATCTTTCAATGTCAATGGAAGCTATAACTACTTTAAAAAACCTTGGATTATTTAATAGATTGTTTAATAGGATTCCAGAAGGTATTGAAGAACTGCAGGAAGATATTAAAAAGTTACAACCTCCAAAAGAAATAGAAATAGAACCTGTAAGAGCTAAAAAAACTACAGATATCTTAGGAATAAAAGAGGATAATTTCGAAGACCTGTAAAAACTTTTTTACAGCTAATATTTCTCAAGGAGTAATTCAACTTCTTTTTCTAAATTAAAATTTTTTAAATATTCTATTTCTGCTTTTTTAACTGCGATATAAGCTTTGGAAAGTTTCTTTCCCATTGCATTCAAGATTATTTCATCTTTTTCCAGCTCTTCAATTGCATTTTCCAGTCGGGAAGGTAAAATTTTTATTTTATAATCTTTTCCCTGTAAAATATTTCCAGGATCTTCCTGAACCGGCTCTTCCAGTTCCATTTTCTGTGTTACTCCATGAATCCCTGCTGCAATAACTGCACCCAATGCCAGATAAGGATTAGAAGATGCATCTACTGTTTTTAACTCAAAATTTTTGATCTCTCCATCAAATTCAGGAATAACCCTAATAGCGGCCTCCCTATTACCAATTCCCCAGCATTGGAAAGCTCCGCTCCAGTAATGCGGTTTAATTCTATGATAAGAGTTGGTAATTGGAGTGGTTACAGCCATAAGTGCAGGCAAGTGATATAAAACACCAGCTATAAAATGACTCCCTACCTTAGACATTCCATATCTTTCTTCAAAATCAGATAAAATATTTTTACCTTCCCCCCACAGGCTCAAATGCAAATGGCATCCGCTTCCAGCTTTATCCACAAATATTTTAGGAAGGAATGATGCGGTTAAACTATATTTACCTGCAACTGCCCTTACAGTTTCTCTAAATATTATTTGATTGTCGCATGCCTTAAGAGCCTCGTCGTACTTAACTGTAATTTCCTGTTGTCCAGGTCCAGATTCAGCATGGTACTGCTGGACTTCCATACCCTGTAAAATAAGTGCTTTAACCATTTCATTAATAATTTCGCTATTTATATCCATGGAATAAGTTGATGCAAAGGAAGTGTTATCAGCAGGGAAAATTCCATCTTCTGTTTTCTTTAAAAGGTAAAATTCATTTTCAAATGCCCCTTTAACTGAAAACCCCATTTCTGCAGCTCTATTGACCATCCTTTTTAAAAACCCTCTGGGACAGTAATCCCACGTCTCTCCATTTTTTTTCATATCCCCCATAAAACGCCCGTGACCTGGAGAATATGGAACAGGCGTAAAACTGGAAAGATCTGCTTTAAGCTGGACTTCACCTACTGGACTAAGCCCGCTTTCTTCAACAACAGCATCATATACTGCAGGTACTCCCTGTTGACCTTCAGAAATACCTACATAATACTCAGAATCCTCCGAAGAAGTCTTATAAATCGATTTTGCCCTTATTATATTTGCATTATCACACCACAGTATCCTGATAAACTCAATATCGGAAGGTACAACAGATTTTTTATTAACCATACCACTTACCCCACAACAGCTTAATAATTAAATTAATCACTCCAGACATTATTTAAAAAGCTTAACTTAAATTTGTTTTAATCATTTAGAACTATATACTCTCCCCAAACCTAAATAACTTTCCAAACATTTTAATAGTTTTAAAACGAAACTTGTAAAAACCATGGGAAATTTTTCCAGAGTTATTTATAATAATTATTATATTATGAGGTGATTTTTCTGATTAAAAAAACAGATCTTCTAGCCATTGGGCACACAGCTTTAGATTCCATAGTTCTTGTTAAGGAATTTCCATCTCCAAATTCGTCAACACTGATAAAACAGATAAAAAACTTCGATGGAGGAGCAGCTGCAAATGTAGCAGTGGTTGCATCTGCATTAGGACTTAAATCAGCACTGGTATCTGCTGTTGGAGACGAATTTAAAGCTTCAAATTACCACAATAAGCTTAAAACTATGGGAGTAGACACTGAGGACATGATAGTGATTGAAAACGAAAAAACACCTATGGCCTGGGTTTTTACAGATTCTAACAATGATCAGATAAGTTATTTTTACTGGGGGGCTGCAGCTTACTTTAAAGAATCTGAACCTCCTGAAAGAGCTATTAAAAAGGCAACTGCAGTTCACCTAGCAACAGGCGACCCCTGCTTCAATCGAAGGTCAGGTGAAGTGGCCAGCGAATTTCAAAAATTGATATCATTTGACCCAGGACAAGATCTCCACATGTACTCTCCAGAAAAGCTTAAAAGTGTTATAAAAGTCTGTAACATTCTTTTTGGAAACCATTACGAAATTGATAGAATTTTAAAAACATTGAATATGGATATCACTGAACTGAGATCTATTGGGCCTGAAATTATAGTTAAAACATACGGTAAAGACGGAAGCATGATATACGCTGATAAAAAAATTAAAATAGATTCAATACTCAGAACCCCAGTAGACCCAACGGGAGCTGGAGATTCATATCGTGCTGCGTTCTTAAATGCTTATTTAAATGACAAAGATCTAGAATACTGTGGAAAATTCGCCTCTGCTGTTTCATCGTTCATTGTAGAGGCTGAAGGATGCCAGACCAATGTTCCAGATTATAATATGACCATTGAAAGAATGAAAGAAAAATGGGATGAATAATCAATTTACATCCCCCATTTATTTTATAAAATAACCAATGCATTCCCAGTTAACACTCATCTTAATAAAACAGGATGAATAACCACTTATTTTACAAATAACATATTAAACAGTGCTATGCTACTTTTCGGATAACAGCAACTAATGTTTTTAAGAGTATAGGGCCATCCATCCATACTTGACTAAGGATATACCTTGGACGCAGGTAGAACTTACGAAAAGCGTTGCTTTGAATTTTTCTAAGTTCTTCTAAAGAACATTCCATAGTATCTATAATAGGTGAAATAAGGGTATATTTAGACCAGTCCTTAACTTTAATCAGATTTTTCTCCTTCATCTGCTGGTAAAACCTGGTTCCAGGATATGGTGTTGCCAGGCTAAAAATAGCATAAGATGGCTTTAATTCCTGCACAAACTTTATAGTCCTTCCCATACTCTCTTTAGTATCGCCAGGCATTCCCAATACTACTGAAGCGATAGTACGGATTTTTTCTTTTCTGGATACTTCAAATGCGTGCTTGATCTTATCAACAGTAGTTTTTTTGTTTACTTGATCCAGGACTTGCTGATCTGCTGACTCCACACCCATAAATATGGTTATACATCCTGCTTCCCTCATCTCTTTTAATACTTCCTCTGATAAGGTATCGACTCTAGCTGTACAGCCCCAGAAAACATTCATGTTCCGTTTTTTGATCTCGGCACATATCTGTTTCACTCTTTTACTGTAAAGGGTGAATGTATCATCCATAAAAGCTATTGTTTCTACACCATACTCTTTTATTAGATATTCCATCTCATCCACTATTTTTTCAGGTGATCTTAAGCGCATTTTAGGGCCGTGAAGAGCAGCTGAAGCGCAAAATGAACACTGCATTGGACAGCCCCTGCTGGTGATCATTGTAGCTACATTGGTTTTCATATTCAAAAGCCTGTAATGATCCATTGGAAGGAGATGCAGTGCAGGGAATGGAAGACTATCTAAATCCGTTATAAGTGGGCGAGGCGGCGTAACTACATTACCAAAGGCTATTCCCTTAACTTCAGTTAGATCACCATCATTTTCAAGCGTTTTAGCCAGTTCAAGCATGGTGTACTCCCCTTCTCCTATTGTTACAATATCCACAAAATCCTTCTCTAAAAGTTCCTGATAATTGAATGTAGGATGATAACCTCCCATTACAACCACAGTATCTGGACAAACTTTTTTCACCAGCTGCGCTGTTTTCAAAGCCTGTTCTATAGTAGGAGTTAATGCTGTAATGGCCACTAACTCCGGAGAATTTTCCCCTATTTCCTCCTCCAGAGCCTCCCATGTCATATCCATAGCAGAAGCATCAATAACGCTTACATCAAAGTTATTTTCCTCCAAAACTGCAGCCATATAAGCTATTCCAAGAGGAGGAGCTACTACTCCTATAAATTTGTACTTTGAGTTGGTCTGCGGGGGGTTTATGAATGTTATTTTCATTTATATGTCACCTCATTGCTTAATCCAAATAATCAAAACAATAGGAATGAATGATAAATGCCTTATATGAACTAACAATCTATCATCATGCGTTATAGATAAAATAGAGGCTTACAAACTAAAAACGATGAAATATGAATAAATAATGGTATGATCAATTATAATTAAAAACAGACTTTTGTTAGTTCGTAACGTATATAAACGTTTTGTTAAGCTTAATTTTTAGAAAAAAATTATTAAAATTAGACTAAAATTTTATTGAAAATGATAGAATGTCCTATAATCTAATTAAAAAGTAGAATATTTAGCTATTCAATGTATAACTGAGTTTTCTAGTTCTTTAAAGAAAAATTATTTAAACTATGTTAAATTGATACCAGTGCCTGCATTTGCAAATATTAAAAAAATAAAACTACTCATTTTTCATTATTTCTTCATCACATTCAGGGCACAGGTATTCTTCTATCTTCCCTGATTTTTTAATCCGTTTATCCTCCAGTATTTCTCTTTTGAACCATTCTCCACATCTTCCACATTTTACGTTTTCAGTAACCATCAAATCACCAATTATATGTTAGTTTTTATCAGATTTCTACTTTTTTATCTTCTTGAATAATTCATTAATCATGCTTTAAAATTAAAATTTCCAATATACATCAATTTTTATCACCATTAAATGCATATAATTGTCCAAATAACCATTATAATCATTTAAAATATCTAAAAATCAACCATTTAAACTATCAATTCAATATAATTTATATAAAAAATGAAGCACGTAATAACTGCTTTTATCATATCTCTAATTAAAAAGTAATAATAATTACTTATTTACCGTGAATATCCCCAAATTATAATAATGGGTTTATTTTTATTAAATTTAAAATTAAATACTTATTAGCACTTTATAATATATTTAGTTTAAATTTTTCGATTTAATTTGTTTCATAAATGATAAAATTATGAGCAACACAGAGAATACTATAAACTAAAAATAAATTATAAAATTAGTCCATTATTTAGTAATTTTTAGTAATTTAGCTTAAGTTTATTATTTAAAACGCCAATAATGGACCCAAATTTTATTAAATAAGAGCTACGCTGGCTAGAGAATGATTAGGAGTTAATTATGAAAGATGAATTTTATGATGAACCCAATTTAGAAAAATTATGGGAAAAATGCACATTTGTTTTTGATACGAGCGTTTTAATGAATTTGTATACTTGCCCTGAAGAGATTTACAGTGAATTCATTAACATCCTCAAAAATGAAATCTCTAACCGCATATGGATACCCTACCAAATTAGTTCAGAGTTTCAAAGAAATAGTATTCATGGCGTGAAAAAAGCAGCCCAAAATTATGAAGACTTAAAAAATAACATTACCATTTTAAAGAAAGATTCCAAAAATTTAGCTCAAAAAATTGCGGACTTAAACCATACTTTTTTGAGCAGCTCAAATATTGATATCCAGGTTAAAGAAAACTTCAATGGAATTGATGCTATTTTAGAAAATATGTCTGAAAGCTTAAGAAAACCTGATCACGATGAAATTAGAAATAAATTAAATGATCTTTTTGAGGGAAAAACAGGAAATAATTATTCTGATCCAAAGTTGAAGGAAATTAATAACGAAGCTAAAATAAGGAAAATTAAAGGAATTCGTCCAGGGTTTGAAGAAAATGAGTACAGTAATTTAGTATCATGGTATCAAATGTTAGATTATGCAAAAGGAGAAAAAAAAGATATTATCTTTGTAACTGAAAATCCAGGTTGGTGGATAAACCCTGAAAAAGAACAAATAGAACCACATCCCTCCTTAATTAAAGAATTTTCATCAATAGAGCAAAAATTTTATATTTATAGATTCAGGAACTTTTTAAGTGATTCTAAGAAATATTTGAATTTAACAGATGTAATAGAAGAGCTTACCGATTTTTCCAATAAATTAAAAAGACGGAAAAGTACAAAACTGGAAAATCCTCCATCAGACATTGCCTTGCAGGAAATAATTGACAATACATTATTAGGTGAAAATGCGTTACAAAAACTAATCAACCAGAGCACCGCTTATAAAACTTTACAAAAGTTAATTGACCAGAAGGTCATAGATGAAAATGACTTACACCAGATGATTACAAGAACATTGCTGAGTGAAAGCACTTTACAAAAGATAATCAATCAAAATACAGCATATGGAACTTTACAAAAGTTAATTGACCAGAAGGTCATAGATGAAAGCGATCTTCAAAAGATGATCACAAAAACTATAATGAGTGAAAACGTCTTTCAGAAGCTAATTGATCAAAACACTACTACTAAAAATGCCCTGGAAGAAGCACTGCGAAAAAGAACTAATAATTAATCATTTACTGAAATATTATCGGTTTTTCATCTTAAAATCAATCTTTGCCCCCATATCTATTATTTTTTTATTTCTAAGTTCAGGTAGTGAAAGTTTCTATCCATAACAATTTTTAAAAGAGCAATTGTAAACATTAAACTGTAATTTTATATAATTAAAACAGCCCCAAACTTGGATATGCTCCTTTTGAATATATATTCACAACTTGAAAAGTAATTTCCTTAATTTAGAATTGTCCAAACAGGAAATAAGTAATTGAATTACCTACTATATTAAAAATTATCATGAAAAATTAAAAGAAATAACCTATTTATCTTGTGAATTTCCGATGTGAATATTCAACTTTAAATAAAAAAACTTATATTTCAGTTTTGAATATATATTCAGCCATGCCAAGACCTCGAGTATTTAGAAAAATATCAAAAGAGCCCGAGATACGGTGCTTTAAGCCAGAAAAAGAAAATTTAGAGCTTCTTGAGCCTATTGAAATAACAATAGATGAATTTGAAGCGATAAGGCTTAGAGACTATCATGATATCCAGCAGAAAAAATCTGCAGAAATAATGGGAATTTCACAGCCTACTTTCCATAGAATCTTAACTTCTGCAAGGAAAAAGATATCTAAAGCCCTAATTGAAGGAAATACTATTATTATCATAGGGGGGGATTACATAACTGACAAAAAAGCATACAAATGTAATGTTTGCGGATTTAAGTGGAGTAACCCTAAAAAAGAATATGAAAAATGTCCTGAATGTGAATCAGAGGATATATGTTTAGTTATAGAAGATGAAGAACTTCTACCAGGAACAGAATCTTCTTTACTTGAAAGAAGGTCTTATGGTGGTACAGGCATGGGTTTTGGACCTCCCAAACTTTGTAAATGCCCAAACTGTGGGTATACATCCCCAAAAAAACGTGCCATTCCCTGTAAAAATACATTATGTCCTGAATGTGGGACGCCCCTTTGTGGAGAAAATTAATGATAACCGGTGATTTTATGCCATTTATAGAAATAAAATGTGTATCAAAAAGATTCAATGACGTAAACGTCTTAAAAAACATTAACATGACTGTAAACGAAGGAACAGTTCTAGGTATTCTTGGAAGAAGCGGATCAGGAAAATCAGTTTTAATAAACATGCTTCGTGGAATGAAAGAATACAAGCCAGATGAGGGCCAGATAATTTACAATGTTGCGATTTGTCCGGACTGCTTGAGAGTTGAACCCCCATCAATGAAAAACAACGCATGCAAATGCGGAGGAAAATTTGAAGCACAACGCGTGGACTTCTGGAACTGTGATAGAAAAATTTTTGCAAGCTTAAGGCGCAGAATATCCATAATGCTACAACGGTCCTTTGCACTCTATGAAGATGATACCGTAATAGACAATGTTATAAAATCCATTGAAGGCCGTGATGAAGAAGATAAGATGTATATGGCTATAGACCTTATTGAAATGACCCATATGACACACAGGATAACACATATTGCAAGGGATTTAAGTGGTGGAGAAAAACAGAGAGTAGTACTTGCAAGGCAGATGGGTAAAGAACCCATGGTCTTTCTTGCAGATGAACCCACAGGTACATTAGATCCGCAAACAGCAGAGCTGTTACATCAAACTTTACTTGAAGGTGTTAAAAATAAGGGTACCACCATGGTTATAACTTCTCACTGGCCAGAAGTTATGAGAACACTTTCTGATTATGTAATATGGCTTGAAAATGGTGAAATAATCCATGAAGGAGATCCTGAAACAGTTGTACAAACATTTTTAGACAGCGTTCCACTGCCTGAGAAAATAGAAACACCCGATACAGGAGAACCTATACTTGAACTGGAAAATATTAAAAAACATTATTATTCCATTGAAAGAGGAGTTGTAAAAGCTGTAGATGGAGTAAGTCTCAATGTTAACGAAGGTGAAATCTTTGGAATAGTTGGTTTAAGCGGTGCAGGTAAAACCACGCTCTCCAGAATAATTTACGGGCTAACAGAGCCCAGCTCAGGCAAAATAGAGATGAAACTCGGAGATGATTGGATCGACATGACCAAACCAGGTCCCTTATTCAGAGGCAGGGTAAAACCTTACATGGGAATACTTCATCAAGAATACAGTCTTTATCCACATAGAACTGTTTTAGGCAATCTCACAGAAGCAATAAGTTTGGACTTACCTGCAGAATTTGCAAAAATGAAAGCAATATACGTTCTCAAAGCTGTAGGATTTGACGAAAAATATGCTTCACAATTATTAGATAAAGCCCCTGATGAATTAAGTGGTGGTGAACGTCACAGAGTTGCCCTGGCTCAAGTTTTAATAAAAGAACCTCGCGTTATAATCCTTGACGAGCCAACAGGTACCATGGATCCAATAACCCGAGTACAGGTCACAGATTCTATAAGAAAAGCACGTGAAGAGCTTAATCAAACTTTCATTATAATATCACATGATATGGACTTTGTACTGGACGTATGTGACAAAGCATCTCTTATGAGAGGAGGCAAAATCCTTAAAACAGGGCTTCCTGAAGAAATCGTGGATGATTTGACAGCTAAAGAGAAGAATAAGATGTTAAAAAAAGAATAATTCTTATTTAATGGAATTGTAACTTCCAAAACAATTCCCCAGTTAGATGAAAATAATTGATAATATACAAAATTCTTAGCCGTTATATTCATTGGTTTATTTATATGCATTAGCTAACGATCCATTAAAAAAAGAGGGATATTATGGAAAAAATTAATGAATTTAAGGGAATAAATGGAAACCTTCTAGCATTTAAAGATGCAGTAGGTGATGCAGAGAAAATAACATTTGCAGGAACTCCGGGAGTATGTACTCCATTTGCAGAACTTTTTGCATATGTTGTAAGAGATAAAGAATCAGTTTTTGTTACATTAACTGACATAGAAAGCGCCAAAAAGATGGAAATTACTCCGCAGGGAATGCAATTATCTGAACCAGCTGATCCTCAAGCTGATGTTGTAGCACTTCTTGGAGGGCTGAGTATGCCCAAATCCAATGTTACAGTTGAGGAAGTAAATGAGATGATTGACAACATATTGAAAAAAGATGGTAAAGTCATTGGACTGTGTTACATGGATATGTTTAAAGAAGCAGGGTGGCTGGATAAAATAAACTTTGACTGCATAATAAACGGCATATTGACTGGATACGTTCTAAAATAGTTAATTTAAATTTTAAGAGTTATTTCTTATTTTTTATCTTAAATTTTTTTTAATAATCCTCAGCTTAAAAAAAGGATTTGATCTAAAATAGGATCATCTTGAGCTCGGAGTTCAAACTTTAAAAAGTAAAAATGCATATATTCTGTTTAATTAAATCCCGCAACCTCCCATTAATTCTAGTTCAAAATTGGGTAATACTAAATTGTAAAGCACAAACTTAATTAATATCGAAATTATAAACCACAATAATGTTCGATGTAGATAATTATTTTTACGCAGAACACAAAATATAACAATAGCTATAATTTTTATAGTAATGATTCTAATTTAGTTTAGATAATGATAAAATCATGGTGATTCTATGACACAAATGGATGAAGCAAAAAAAGGCGTAATAACAGAGGAAATGAAAGCAGTAGCAGCTGCTGAGGGCGTTTCAGAGGAATTTATCAGAAAATCCGTAGCCCAGGGAACCATAGCCATCCCAAGTAACGTTAACCGAGAAGTCAAAGCAGTAGGTATTGGAGCAGGATTAAGAACCAAAGTAAATGCAACTATTGGAACCTCAACAGATATCTGTGACTTTGATATGGAAGAAAAAAAAGCTAAAGTAGCTATGAAATATCAGGCCGACACTTTAATGGAACTTTCCGTGGGTGGAGACCTCGATGAAATAAGAAGAAGAATTTTAAAGATTTCAGACATCCCTGTAGGAAGTGTGCCAGTTTATCAGGCTGCAATTGAAACAATAAGGGAAAAAGGTGCTGCTATTTACATGGATGAAGATGCCATGTTTAAAGCCATCGAAAAACAGGCAAAAGATGGAATCGATTTCATGGCAATTCACTGTAGTGTAAACAGGGAAACCCTCAAAAGATTAAAAAGACAGGGCCGTGAAGGAGGGCTCGTAAGTAGAGGAGGAGCACTTGTATCTGCATGGATGGTTGAAAACGACCTTGAAAATCCATTATACAAAAACTTTGATTATATCTTAGAAATCGCCAAAGAATATGATTTTTGTATGTCCATGGCTAACGCTATGAGAGCTGGAGCAATAGCTGATTCAACAGATCGTGCAGCAGTTCAAGAACTCATCGTGCTTGGAGAACTAATTGACAGGGCAAGAGAAGCAGGTGTGCAGACTATTGTAGAAGGACCAGGGCACATCCCATTAAATGAGATCCCTGCAAACGTCGTACTCCAGAAAAAATTATGCAGGGGAGCACCATTCTACATGTTAGGACCAATTGTAACTGACATCGGAGCAGGATACGACCACATAGTATCTTCAATTGGCGCAGCAGCATCTGCAGGTGCTGGAGCAGACTTTATCTGTTATGTAACACCAGCAGAACACCTTGCATTACCAGATGCAAAAGATGTTAAAGAAGGAGTAATTGCAACGAGAATTGGCGCATACGTCGGAGATATGCAAAAAGGCATACACAACGGTGAAAAAGACCTTGTAATGGCCAACGCACGTAAAAAATTAAACTGGGAGGCACAATTCGATTCTGCAATGTGTCCTGCAGAAGCAAGGAGAATAAGGGACGAAAGGCCACCAGCAGAAGAAGACACATGTACAATGTGCGGAAGTTACTGTGCAGTTAAGATTGTAAACGAATGGTTAGACGAAGCAGACACAGACGTGTTTGATTAAAATCCTAATCATTATTTTATTATTTTATTGCAAGATAAATTACAATAATTATAATTTTTTACAATCAGTTCTATATTTTAAACTTACAAATCCTTCAATGAAGGTTTTATTCTTTTTATATGACTTATGATTATTTATAAAGGTGATTTGATTGAAACATTGGATTGAAAATGTTGCAGATAGTTTAATTGAAAGAGATGTGCCTGAGCATGTAATTGCAAGTGGAACATCTATATCCGGTTCAATACATATTGGAAATTCCTGCGACGTGTTTATCGCGAATGCAGTTACAAAAGCTCTAAAAAACCAGGGAGCTCCTGCAGAAGTTATATGGATTGCAGACGACTACGATCCACTCAGAAAAGTTCCATATCCCCTTCCACCAGAATATGAAAAATATTTAGGTATACCATATGCACATATTCCCTGCCCTGAAGGGTGCTGTGAAAATTTCGTAGAACACTTTAAAAAACCGTTTATTGATACACTTGACGACTTTGGAATATCTTTAAAAGAATATTCCGGAGAAAAAATGTACAAAGAAGGAATATACAACGATTATATACGAATAGCATTAGAAAATGCCCCTAAAATAAGGGAAATATTCAATAAGTACAGGGAACACGCCCTTGCAGATGACTGGCTTCCATACAATCCAATTTGTGAAGAATGTGGACGGATAAATACTACCTTCGCCTACGGTTATGAAGATGATATCGTTCATTACAGATGTAACTGCGGCCACGAAGGATCTATGGATATTAAATCAGGAAAAGGAAAACTTACATGGCGTGTTGAATGGGCTGCAAGATGGAAAATACTCGGCATTACATGCGAACCATTTGGAAAAGACCATGCAGCAAGTGGGGGATCTTACGACGTAAGCAGCATAATATCGCAGGAAATATTCAATTATCCTGCACCTTACCCCGTACCTTATGAATGGATAACTCTTAAGGGAGATGCAATGTCCAAATCTAAAGGTGTTTTCTTTACACCGGGACAGTGGCTCGAAATAGGCAAGCCAGAAACTCTTAATTATTTCCTATTCCGTAGTAAACCATTAAAACATAAAGATTTTAACCCAGAAATGCCATTTCTGGACTTTATTGACCAGTATGATCGTGTTGAAAAAATATACTATGGATTTGAAGAACCTGCATCCCAAAAAGAAGGGGAAAAATCTAAAAAGATTTATGAAATGTCACAAATTGAACTTAAGGACGAAATGCCGTTCCAGCCATCCTACAGGTTCATGACAGTAGCATATCAAATTGCAGATGGAGACATAAAAAAGGTCTTTGAGATACTCAAAAAGAATTCACAGCTTCCAGAAAACATGAACAATGTGGACTTTGAGAACTTAAATGAAGAGGATCTTAAAAATCTCGAAATGAGGATGGATCATGTTAAAAACTGGCTTGGTACATATGCACCAGAATTTGTAAAATTCAGTGTTATGAAAAAGATCCCTAAATTACCTCTGGGTGAAGACCAGACAAAATTCCTGCTCAAGCTTGCAGATCTTCTTGAAGGGAATGAATATACTGCAGAAGAATTACATGACGAAATGTACAACCTTCTCACTGAAATGGACATGAAACCTCAAAAAGCGTTCCAGGCCATTTATAAGATTATAATAGGTAAAAAACAAGGACCAAGAGCAGCTTCATTTGTTTTATCCCTTGATAACGATTTTGTTGTCAAAAGATTTAGAAAAGAAGCTTAATTAAGAATTAGTCTCCTTTGAAACTAATTCATACATTTTATTTTTAAAATTTAGCATATTTATTAAATTAAAATAAAAGTTATTCTAAGTTTATAGTTATATTTGAAAAAATATGAATTAATATCATCAATTAACCATAAAAACTATTTTTTCATCTCAAATTATATATCTAATTTCTTGAGAATTTTATTTTAATTTGTTATTAAATTAGTATTAACTTAATTTTAAGTACCCACTACCCATTCATTAAATATTGTTAAACAATTTCAAGAGAATTATTTGTTAATCCACGATTGAACCAATACTAAATCTTTGTTAAATTTGCTTTTTTTGCAAAATAAGTATAATTAGTAATTATTTTTCATTTTAAATCGATATTAACAGAAAAATTTTTATTACATCAACAACATACCACCATCTTGTAATACAGAAACTATGTTTTTGTATTACAAAATGTATGCGTACAATATTACGGAGGTGAAAAGCATGTTCTTTGGTGGCGCAGGAATAGGTTTAGGATTAGGATTATGGAACCCATTACTCTTCCATTCACTGTTCTTCCCAGGATTCTGGGGTTCAGGATTAGGATGGGGCCTCGGATGGGGTGGCGGATTCTGGTAAATACCACGCTCTAAAAATATTAGTCCCAATAAAATAGTTGATACACACTGGAAACTATTGCTTAGCTATTTGTTTTAACTTGATAAGCCCGCTCAATTACAAATCTAACTTACTTTTTTTTATTTTATAGTAATATGAGAAATTATTAAGCACTAATTTTATAAATTACTAAAATATTTTAAGAATTGTTTAATTATATAGCCTTATTTCCATATTTTATTCTATTTTTCAAAATCAACATGCATATACCCATCTCTTTTTAATATAGTTACCAATTCTGCTAAAAATATTCCGACCATCAAATAATATGCTTCCTCTCATCTTATCTTTGGTTTTCTTCTTAAAATCAACATATCCTTACTAAATAACTTCCAGTTAATTGCCAATTTGCTAAATATAATACTTTCCTAACATCTCTGCCCCTTATTTTTTCAAAAATAGCCCATCATCGCTAAACAATTTTTAATTAAATTGCGATTTTAATACTAATAAAAAGATTTTTATTACATCAACAACATATCACCTTCTTGTAGTACCAAAATAAAAATTTGGTATTGAAAAATGTATGCGAATATAACACTGTGGAGGTGAAATAGTATGTGTTTTAGCGGATGTCTTCTCTGGAACAACCCATGCTTCTGGAATTTACCACTCTTCTTCCATCAACCACTCTTCTTTGGTTTCCATCACTTGGGTATCAACGCTTTCGGTCTTCATGGTTTCCATCACATAGGTATTAACAGATTTGGGTTCTAACTAATGTAAATATGAATACTATTTAGAACACACTGAAATCCAATGCTTAAATATTTAATTTTAACCTAAAAAGTTAAATTAAATAGGGGATTCAAAATTTATTCTTTTTTTTTATTTTTGAAACAATATTAATGCTCTTTTTAAATTAATGCTCATGTTTATGACACGTGAATGAAATACTTTAATTAAAGTGTAATTTAAGAATTATCTTAAAAACATGTAGTTTAACTCGATATTCACATGAATATAATTACATTATTTTACACAACATGCAAACATAACGTGTTTGTTGCCTGAAAATCTTTGATTTTTTAAGATTTTACAACCTCCAATGACCTGAACGTAAATTAAATTACTTATTTTAGAAAGCTTGATCTTAATTAAAATTATAATCTTCAGCCTATATTTTTCCCTATTTATCCACTAGATAATTAATTGCCATTTTTCAGTTAATTATTAATTTTATCAGATATTAGCTTTTTTTTCACTTTTTCCCTTGTTTTTTTCTCAAAAATAACCTATCATTGCTAAACAATTTTCAGTTAATTACCAATTTTATCAGATATTATACTTTTTTTTGTATTTTCCCCTGTTTTTTTCTCAAAAACCATGAATAATTACTAAATAATTTTTAGCTAAATTGCGTCATTCATACTAATAGAAAAATTTTTATTACATAATTAACATATGAGATGTTGTAGTACGAAAATAGTATTTACGTATTACATTAGGTACGCAAAACAACAAGGAGGTGAAAAGTATGCTACTCATCTACATTAAAATCATAATAATCAAAATATTAGTACTCAAAGCTTGCTTATTACATGCTTTACTCGGCGGATTATGGTAATCACGGCCATATAAATACATTTTACACATTCAAGCCAAAATAGCTAAACCTAAAGGCTTTAACTAGAATTTAAAGATTAAAGTTTTTAGTAATACAAATATTGTATTACATTGTATGTATAAAACAACAAGGAGGTGAAAAGTATGCTACTCGTCTACATTAAAATCATAATAATCAAAATCTTAATCCTCAAAGCTTTCTTATTCCCACATTTCCTCTGCGGATGGTTCTAATCACAGAAATATAAACATAACTTAGCACCCGAAACCAAAAACTGCTGTAATACTAGGTAAATTTCAAAATTTTAACTAGTATCTATAGATTGAAATTTTTAGTAATACGCTATTGTATTACATGTATACCAAATAACACGGAGGTGAAAAGTATGCTACTCGTCTACATTAAAATCATAATAATCAAAATCTTAATCCTCAAAGCTTTCTTATTCCCACACTTCCTCTGCGGATGGTTCTAAGCTACCCAATCTCTCCATTTACCAAATAACACGGAGGTGAACCGTATGTTATTAGTTGTAATTAAGATCATAATAATCAAAATCTTAATCCTCAAAGCTTT
Source organism: Methanobacterium bryantii (assembly GCF_002287175.1). Taxonomy (NCBI): domain Archaea; kingdom Methanobacteriati; phylum Methanobacteriota; class Methanobacteria; order Methanobacteriales; family Methanobacteriaceae; genus Methanobacterium; species Methanobacterium bryantii. Next base: position 181,794 of record NZ_LMVM01000039.1, read on the forward strand.
CTTATTCCCACACTTCCTCTGCGGATGGTTCTAAGCTACCCAATCTCTCTATATTACTAACTTAGCCCCTTAATTGTTCTAAACTCTCAAAACTCTTTTCTACACATATTAAATTTAAATGGTCTTAATCACTGGTATAAGCACAATTTATACACTAAAATCAAAAATTGCTTAAAATACTAGTTAAACCTTAAGGGTTTTAACTAATATCATGGGATTTAAATTTTCCCCATTTACTTTTTATTTTCAAATAGAAGTTCCATTACTGTTTTAAATTGATTGTTAATTTTACAAATAAAATTAAGTTTTAGAGAATATTATAAAATTTCTAGCCTTTTATACAACCTTAAAAAGAATTAATACTCAACATTTTTAAGTTAATTTATAATTTAATATTAATAGAAAGTTTTTTATTACATTATTGACATAAACACCCCGTAACACAGGCCCAAAATCTGTGTTTAAATACACACGTGGAGGTGTAATATATGAAAAAAGAACTAGGCATTCTCCTACTGATCTTTATAGCAACAGTAGGGCTCTCAAGTGCAGCATCAGCACAACCTATTGCTCAAACTGCACAGGGACCAAGTACATACGGACATGGAGGCCATGGAACTTATTATTGGCATTGGACTATAATTAGAAGATTTGTTATATATTCCCCACTCAGCCTTACAAGGATTAGACATATATTTCCACCACCTATTTACAGAGTTACAGCTACGTACATAAGCAATCACAGATGGGTTGCAACTGTATGGAGAAGAACTTACGGTCCATATTACAGAGGAACAATACGCGGCCCAATAATACGCAGATAGACTAAAAGATCCAGTTGAAGGATTAAAGGGGTACCACTTTCGTACCCCCTCATAATATATGGCCTATTTTCAATTAAAATACTAATTTTAAAAAATAATTTTATTAAAAATACCATCTGCACTTTTTTAAATGTATAAACAATAAAATGTGATTACTAGTTCAACTGAGTTTTTTATATTTCAGATAAACATATCTTAAAAAATTATTGCCTAAAAGCAGAATTACTCTTTAATTAACAGATTTTCACATTTAAAAGTCAAAATCTATTAAATTACTATTTTTTCCCCTTAACTCAATCTCTATTTTTCAAAAAGTAACCAATTACTTATTATTTTTAAGCCAGTTGTTTATTTCACAAAATAGGTATTCCTTATTTAAATAATATGATTTTTCTAATATTTTTTTCCTTTATTTTTTCAAAATCAGCAAATCATTGCTAAACATTTTTCATTCAAATTACATCATTAATACTAATAGAAACTTTTTTATTACATAGTTGATATAGTATCATCACAACACGATTTAAAAAATCTGTGTTAATTATATGCGTATGGAGGTGTAATATATGAAAAAAGAACTAGTCGTTCTTCTGCTGATTTTTATAGCAACAGTAGGACTTTCAAGTGCCGCATCAGCACAACCAGTTACACAAACTGCACGAGGCTCAGCCACATACGGCCATGGAGGCCATGGAACTTATTATTATGGCCATTGGGTTGTATTTAGGAGATTCGTTGTAGCTTCACCATTTTCAGTTAACAGGATTCGACACAGATACCATCCACCTATGTTTAGGGTTACAGCCAGATATATAGGACATCACAGATGGGTTGCAACTGTTTGGAGAAGAGGTTATTTCCGCAGATAACCTAAAATTAATATAACAAGGGGTATTAATTTTTCTATACCCCACTCTCCCTTTTTACAAATATTATTTTTAATTTGAATTAATTTACAATTAGCTGGTTCTTAAATTTAAAAATTAAAATTTACAATAACTTTTCATCACATTGACAATTTCCATTTTAGTATTATATACTCCATTAAACACGCCAATTAATGTTTACAACTCCCTACTAATTTTTTAAAATTATCTCTAAATTAAAATCCCCTAAAACTAGTTTATCCCATTTTTAAACTGATTTTTGAAAAAATATTTTTATCAAATGTAATACTTATAAATTTATATTTATTATTAAAGATAAATTAGATATTAACTGGTGAGTTTTATGGATAACGATATAGAAAAAAGATGGTGGGTATTTCCAAGGTTTAAAATAGAATTAATGGTTTCAGGATTAGATTTACCTGTTAATCTAGCATTTGTTCCAAATCCAACAGATGAACCACATGAACCCCTTTTATATGTCACAGAGCTTTATGGAAAAGTTAAAGCCATAACAAATGATTGGAAAGTTCATACATATGCAGAAAACCTGTTAAATTATAAAGCAAATCATGAATTTCCAGGAACAGGAGAATCAGGAGTTACGGGGATTTGCGTTGAACCCCAAACCGGCGATTTATTCATAACAATGCTCTATGAAGAGAATGGAGAACCCAAAAACAAATTAATAAGAACCAAAAGTAAAAATGGCCTGAAAATAGATTCTACAGAAACACTTCTGGATAATATACCTTCTATTAAAGCCGCGCATCAAATTCAAGCTGTTACTGTTGGATTTGACGGTAAATTATATGTAAACCTTGGAGAAGGAATGGTTCATCCAGAAGTTGCTCAGGATGACAATGAGCTAAGGGGTAAAGTTCTCAGGATGAATTTAGATGGCAGTATTCCAGAAGATAACCCTGATCCAGATAGTTTAGTGTATGCTAAAGGTTTTCGAAATCCTTTCGGTGCTACATGGCGTAAAAGTGATAAATCTCTTTATATTTCCGACAATGGACCTGCCTATGATGACAGAATTGCAAAAGTAGAAGCAGGAAAAAATTACGGCTGGCCACAGAGCATGCGTGAAAACAGCTTATTCTGGTGGCATTTTACTCATGGACCTACGGCACTTGCATTTATGCAGAATGATGAATTTCCTTTTGACTTTGAAGATGAACTATTTGTAGCTCTTTTTGGCGGATCATATGTAAAAGGTGAATCCATAAAAGGTAAGAAAATTATAAAAATGAAACTTAATGATGATGCTACCTCAGTTAAATCCTACGATGAATTTGTAAGATACATAGGTGAAAGCGCAGCAAGCCCATGCGGATTAGCCTTCGGACCTGGAGGATTATACTTCACAGACTTACATGGTGAAGAAAACGGACTTGCAAGGGCTTCCAGCGGGAACATATACAGAGTTACTTCCATAATAAAAGGAGAAGGAGAAATAATAGTTCCATATACTAAATCAAATGCCGATAAATGCCTTTGCCCAGGATGTCCAACTCTTAATGAATGTATGAGGAATAGAAATCAACGTCTTTTCTGTGCTGGAGGTAAAACTGAATGTGAACTTGAAAGAAAAGGTTGCCTTTGCGGTGAATGTCCAATTGAAAGCGAATATGGATTAACTGAGTTTTACTACTGCGATGAAGGGGCTGCTAAAAAGTAGATTTCCAATTTATTTTATAAAATAAGGAGGTTGAAATAATGGTAGAAGAAAAAATTGTCCAGGATACAGAAGAAAATGCAGAAATGTGTCTTTGTCCAGGATGTCCAACTCATAATGAATGTATGAAAGACAATAATGAACGGCTCTTCTGTTCAAGGGGGAAAACCAATTGTGATCTTGAAAAAAGAGGATGCCTTTGTGGTACATGTCCCGTTGAAAGAAACTATGGCTTAACTGACTTTTACTACTGCACAGAAGGAGCTGCTAAAAAGTAAATATTGGATTATCCTGGTGATTGCTTGGACACTATAACTTCTGTAAAAGGAATATCCTCTTTTTCTAAACTAGAAAAATCCCAAGGCCATTCATTAAAAGAAAAACATAATACGCCCCTATCTCAAATGAAGGAGATTATAAAAGGATCTAGCAAAGCTGACAATTTGCAAAATGTTCATTGTCATGATGTCCTTATTATAGGCGGGGGGTTAACAGGGCTTCGAGCATCTTTACAAGCCTCAAATGCAGGAATTAATGTGGCTGTGGTTACAAAGGTCCATCCACTTCGATCCCATTCTGTTGCAGCCCAAGGTGGAATGAACGCTTCTCTTGGTAATGTTCAGGGTGAAGGGGGTAGCACTGACAGCTGGGAAGCACATGCTTATGATACTGTGAAAGGATCAGACTATTTAGCAGATCAGGATGCAGTTGCACGCATGTGCCGTGAAGCTCCTGCAACAGTAATTGAACTGGAACATATGGGAACCGTGTGGTCTAGGCTGAAAAATGGAAAAATTGCCCAGCGTCCTTTTGGGGGTGCAGGGTTTCCAAGGACGTGCTATGCAGCAGATCGTACAGGACACAACATACTTCATACACTATATGAACAGGTTACATGGCGAAACATACCAGTCTATGAAGAATTTTTTGTTACTTCGCTGGTACATGACAGCGGGCGGTGCATTGGATGCACTGCAATTGAAATCATGACTGGAAATGTTCATGGATTTGTTGCAAAAGCAGTTCTCATGGCAACTGGAGGATTTGGTAGGATATTCAATAAATCAACAAACGCCCTCATCAACACCGGTGATGGACAGGCACTTGCACTCATGGCAGGCGTACAACTTAAAGATATGGAATTTGTTCAATTTCACCCTACAACCCTCCATGGAACTAACATTTTGATAAGTGAAGCGGCCCGTGGCGAAGGTGGAATTATTGTTAATAAAGACGGAAAGCGCTTCATGGAACGTTATGCCCCTAATTCACTAGATCTAGCTCCACGTGACGTCGTGGCCCGTGCTATGATTCAAGAAATTTCAAAAGGAAACGCTTATGATGGAGGTTACTTCCATCTTGACCTCAGGCACCTTGGTGCCAAGCTCATTATGGAAAGATTACCAGGAATACGGCAGATTGCTATGGATTTTGCAGGTGTAGACCCTATTAAAGATTTAATACCAGTTCAGCCAGGGCAGCACTATTCCATGGGAGGAATAGATGTAGATATTAACGGAGCAACGTCTCTTCTAGGGCTTTACGCTGCAGGAGAATGCGCATGTATTAGTGTTCATGGTGCAAACCGGCTCGGTGGAAATTCCCTCCTGGAAACCGTAGTGTTTGGACGTCTGACTGCAGATAAAATTATTGAAGATATTTCCAATATCCCCAAGCCAGATTCCAGACCAGTTCAATCTGCTATGCAGAAAATTGATGCAAGAATTAATCAGATACTTAAAAAAGATAATGGAAAACATCTTTTTAGCTTGAGGGATGATATGGTCCAGACAATGTTCGATAAATTTGGCATATTTCGCGACAGTAAAACCATGAAAGAAGGGCTTTTAGAAATTAAGAACATGCAGAATGAAATTTCTCATGTCTCAATTGATAATAAAGATCGTGCCGTAAATCAAGCGCTTATACGATTTTTTGAGCTTGAATTTATGCTTCATCTTGCCGAAGCAGTTGGAATTAGTGCCCTTAAAAGAGAGGAGAGCCGCGGTTCTCATACCCGGGCTGATTACCCATTACGTGATGATAATAGATTTTTGAAACATAGTATTGTATCCTTTCACAATGGCAAAGTGGAAATTTCTTATAAACCCGTTAAATTAGGCATGTTTAAACCAAAGGAGCGTGTTTATTAATGAAATTAAAAGTATACAGATATAATAAAAAACTGGATTCTCCCCACTATACTACCTTCAAATTCAGACCAAAACCTGGGATGACCATATTGGAAGCTTTATTTCAAATCCAGAAGCAGTTTGATGATTCTCTTGCGTTCCATTACTCATGCAGGGGTGCAGTTTGCGGTACCTGTGCAATGCTCATTAATAAAGTTCCCCGGCTTGCATGCAGGACACAGTTAATGCCTCTCCTTAAAGGAGAACTTAAAATAAATCTCATTTCGTACCATACAATTGAAGAGACAAACGTGCCATGGGATCCAGAAGAAGAGATTTTAATCGAACCACTTCCTCATTTACCAGTTATAAAAGATCTCATTGTTGACATGAGTACATTTTTCAAATACTACAAGTTTATTGAGCCTGTATTTAAACCAGCAAATCCAGCTCCTGAAAAAGAAAGGCTTATAGAACCTAATGCCCTAACTGAACTAGAACTGTACACAAACTGCATCCTCTGTGCAGCATGTTTCGGGGCATGTCCAGTAGATGGAAAAAATCCAGAATATTTGGGTCCTGCAGCCCTTGCCAAGCTCTATCGGTTTCATATTGATCCACGTGAATCAAATGGGAGCGAAAGACTGGAACTGGCGAATATTCCAAATGGGTGGTGGGCATGTGAATTTTACGGAAATTGTACCCGAGTGTGCCCTAAAGGAGTGCCTCCAACTATTGGAATTGCAAAAGCCCGAAAAGAAATCGGAAATAAAGTAAAATCTCAGGAGGACTGAGAATGCGCCTGGAAAAAGATTCAATAGGCAAAAAAGAGATCCATGATGATGTATATTACGGTATTCAAACACTTAGAGCCATAGAAAATTTTCCAGTTAGCGGCAGACATGAGCGTCCGGAACTAATTAAAGCATACATACTGGTAAAAAAAGCGGCGGCCATCACCAATATGGAACTTGGAACCCTCGATAACGTGCGGGGAGAATCCATTGTAAAAGCTGCAGATGAAATTATCAGTGGAAAGCTTGCTGATCAGTTCCCACTTGATATTTTCCAGGCAGGGGCAGGTACATCATTCAATATGAACATTAATGAAGTGCTCGCAAACCGTGCACTTGAAATTCTAGGGAAAAAAAGGGGAGAATATAATTACTTAAGCCCTAATGACCACGTTAATCAATCTCAGTCCAGTAATGACACTTTTCCCACAGCGTCACACATTGCCATTCTTTTTGATGCTGATATCCTCAACATAGCCCTGCTCAACCTTGCAAGTGCATTTAAACAAAAAGGCGGAGAAATTTCATCTATTCCAAAATCAGGGCGGACACATCTTATGGACGCAGTACCTGTAACAGTTGGAGACGAATTTATTGCATACGGCAGTGCAATTAAACGTGCTGCAGAAAGGATCCGTGAACGCCGAAATGATCTCCTTGAAGTTGCAATAGGAGGCACTGCAACTGGAACTGGAGTGAATTCTCCACCATTTTACAGGGAAAAAGTGGTTGAAAAATTGGCTGAATTAACATCTCTAGAACTTATTCCTGCAAATGACAGTTTTGAGGCATTGCAAAGCCGTTCCCAGATGGCCGCATTCTCAGGTTCTCTACGAGAACTTGCTCTTGAACTGATCCGAATAGCAAACGACCTCCGCCTTATGGGATCAGGTCCTACATCAGGGTTAAATGAGATTGTTTTACCGCCTGTTCAGCCCGGATCATCCATTATGCCCGGAAAAATTAATCCTGTCATGGCGGAATGTCTAAATATGATCTCATTTCAGATTATAGGGAATGATACAGCAGTTTCACTTGCAGTTCAGGCAGGACAACTTGATCTGAATGTTATGACGCCTGTTATGACTTCTAATATACTGGAATCAGTAGCTATGCTCAATAATTATCTCCCAATATTCCAGTCCAGCTGCATTGATGGTATCGTGGTCAATAGAAAACAGTTACAAACAGTTGCTGGAATGAATCCAATCCTTGCAACGCTTCTTTCACCCAAAATTGGATATTTACACTCAGCAGAACTTGCTGAAGAATCCATGAAAACAAAACAACCCATTAAGGATCTTGCAATTGCAAAGGGAATTCTCTCTGAAGAAGATGCAAACAGGTTGTTTAATCTTGAAACCATATCCAAAAACCGTTATCGAGAAAATGAAGTGTAGTACTAAACTCGCTTCTATGAAGGTGAGCTAAAATGAAATATCTCTGCACGTATTGTAGTGTTTATGTATATGATGAAGACAGTGGAGATTCAGTTACAAATTTAAAACCAGGTACAAGTTGGGATGATATTCCAGATACCTGGGGATGCCCAGTTTGCGGAATGCCCAAAGAGTACCTGCAGCAGATACGTGATGATGTATTTGCCATTAAAATGGAAGCTTATAAAGGACAGGGAGGAACCAGTGACCTTAACTATTACCGCTCTGTAGGGCGAAAGATGCTTACAGGTGTTTGTGGTGTTTTTCCTGTTTGCGATGGTAAACCCGGCAGGACATGTGTTGGACAGAAATATGGGGCTCCAATCGGCATGGGAGGGGCAGGGCAGGGAAAAACATTTGAAGCGAATTACGATGCCCTCCAGAGATACAAGCTTAAAATGCAAGTGATCAAAGCCCATCATGAACCAGAAATGTCTCTTTCTATTTTTGGAAAAGAGATTAAAGCTCCAGTTATGGGAGCCAGTCTTTCAGGAGTTAAATCCAGCATGAACGATGCAATTTCAGAAGATGCATTCTATCGAGGTCTCTTAAGAGGTGCAAGGGCTTTTGGATCCATTGGAATGGTAGGAAATACTCCAACAAGTCCTGATGATCTGGGAATCAAAGTTATAGGAGAAAGTGGAGGATGGGGAATCCCAATGCTTAAACCTCAATCACAGGAACGGCTTATCCAGCTCATAAGGTTAGCCGAAGATATGAACGTGATTGCAATAGGAATTGACCTGGAAGGGGCAGGTTCAACGTTCTGGGCAGCTTCTGATAAAATGGTCTATCGGAAAAGTGAAAGTGAGCTTCAGGAACTGGTGGACTGTACAGAAAAACCAGTGATTTTTAAGGGCATCATGACCCCTGAAGATGCAAACAAAGTTGTAGATTCAGGCGCTAACGTGTGCTATGTATCTAATCATGGAGGCAGAGTCCTGGACGGAGGACAAGGAGTGGCAGAAGCGCTTCCAGATATTGCAAAGGAAATTTCAGGAAAAGTCCAAATTATGGCAGATGGCGCGGTAAGAACTGGTTTTGATGTACTCAAAATCATAGCCCTCGGGGCAGATATAGCCCTAATTGGCAGGACTCTCGCTCAAGTAGCTATAGGTGGTGGAGAAGTAGCTGTGAATATGTACTTTAAGTATGTAAAAGAGGATCTCCGGCGCGCTATGATACTTACAGGATGTGATACGCTTGAAGACGCTGCCAAAAGTATCTTAACCAGATAAACATAAAACTAAAGAAACAAATAACTATCTAATTTTAAAAACATCAAAAAAAGGTAATTAATGATGAGATTAGAATTAAATTGCCATACTTATAAAACTGCCACTGTTTTAAAATATATAATATGAGTAAATAATATTAAAACCTGTTATTTTAACTGGGGTGAACTTATTAAGTCTTTAAAACGTGAATTAGGGCTTTTAGAAGTCACATTATCAGGAGTAGGTATAATATTAGGTGCGGGGATATATGCACTTATTGGGGAAGCCGCACCTTTATCAGGGAATGCGTTATGGCTTTCTTTTATAATATCATCTGCAGTAGCTGCATTTACTGCACTTAGTTATGCTGAACTTTCATCCATGTTTCCCCATTCCAGCGCAGAGTACGAATATGTTAAAAATGCAATTGGAGATCGAATAGCATTTATTATAGGATGGTTGATTATATTGAGTGCAGTTATTAGTTCTACAACAGTTGCAGTTGGATTTTCGAATTATTTAAGTGTTATATTTGATTTACCCAAATTTTTATCTTCAATTTCATTAATAGTAGTATTATCCTTTATTCTTTTTGTTGGAATTAAAGAATCCGCAAGGGTTGCCATTTTATTTACATCCATAGAAGCAGCGGGACTTTTAATCATCACCTTCATTGGAATTCCTTATTATGGAACTGTAAATTATTTAGAAGCACCCCTGGGACTTAATGGAATTTTTGCATCTGCAGCTCTAATTTTTTTCGCTTTTCTTGGATTTGAAGAAATTGTAAAACTTTCAGATGAAGCAAAAGAGCCCCATAAAACTATTCCAAAAGGGATTATACTTGCTATGATCATAAGTACAACTTTATACATGCTGGTAGCTTTTAGTTCAGTAAGCGTACTCGGTTGGGAAGGCCTTTCACAATCAAATGCTCCTTTTTCCCAGATCGCATACAGTGTATTTGGAACAAACGGTTCATTTTTACTTTCAATTATAGCCCTCTTTGCAACAAGCAATACTGTTCTCTTAATGATTCTGGCTGGATCTAGAATAGTATACGGCATGTCTAAATCAGGGTCAATTCCCCATGTATTCTCAAAAGTGCATTATAAAACCAGAACTCCATGGATTGCAATAATTTTAATCAGTTTAGCCTCAATAGGGTTTTTATTTATTGGAGAAATAGACTTTCTTGCCAGTGTAACCAATTATACACTTTTTGCAAGTTTTATTTTTATAAATGTTTCAGCAATTATTTTAAGATATACCTCCCCAAATACTGAAAGATCTTTTAAAATACCTTTAAATATCAAATGGGTTCCAATATTACCCATTCTAGGAATAATTACCTGTATAATCTTGCTCCTAAATCTAGAATACAATGCTATTATTTTAGGGATCATATTAACAGTAATAGGACTTTTAATTTCCTTTTTAAAAAGATAAAATAACTTTAGCTAATAGAACGATGGATTAAGCAAAATATTTTCATTTTTTGTTTCAGTATTTAAAGAGTAATACCCCAACAGTTTCTTTTGACCAGTTTCAGTTTTTATTAAATCAACTGACAGCATTTGATCCTTGATGGTAAGCTGATTGTAGGAAGAATAAGTATCTGCATGTAATCTTCGGGTTGTTGCAGTGCCTGAGGTTAAAATTACCATATCTCCTAATTTCCATGCATTTGCAACATGTTTATGGCCGTTTAGTACCATATTAACCCCATAATCCATCAATAATTTTAATGTATCCCCTGAATCAAGCAAAATATTTCTTTCACGTCCTGTTAAAGGTACAGGAAGCAAATGGTGGTGAAATGTTACCATAGTGTACATATCCATAGGGATCTTATCCAGTTTATCTTTTAACCATTCCAGCTGGTCCATTCCAATTTTACCGCTGTGAACATCTGGTTCTGATGAATCAAGCCCTACGATAGCGATATTATTCCTTTTATCAATATGGCTAAATTTTCTATTTCCAATTAGCCTCTGAAAATGTACCAGTCCAACATTGCATGCGTCATGATTTCCAGGAACTATATAAGTCCTGGATATTTGATTTAAATCTTCTATAAATTCCAGTGCATCAACATACTCCTCAATATAACCCATTGTAGTTATATCACCCGCAACAATAATCAAATCAGGATTTTCTTCAAGAATTTGGGATTTTAAATTATTTTTTAATTCCTCAGAGAATTTATACTCCCCAAAATGTAAATCTGAAATTTGAATTATGTTTTTTTCCATATTATCCATCCCGAATCTTTTTTTGGTACCCTCCAGGGATCAGTTTTTAATTTAAATCAGCGCAATAGAGGTGATCCCTGAAATTCTTCACCTCGGAAATTGAGTTTGAGTAAACTTGATATGCAATAGTTGTTAAGGAGGGTACTTCATATGGGGGTGTGATTAGAATGACTGAAGTTACCAATCCCTCCTATTAACAACATTTTTTTAAGGATACTGCTCATTTAACGATCTAATGGAACATGACTTTAGAGCATATCCTTGTTAATTAATTGATTTTATACTATAAATACGTTACACATTAAGCACAGTTTAGTACACATTTTGTATATAAAATACATTAAAGAGTTTTAAATTAAATAAGTAATGAACTTCAAAAATAGGTGAAATAAATAGTATTACAGGAGAACCGTATGAGAGTTAAAGTCATTGAAAAAGAAGTAATAGACCCATTGGGTGAAACAGTAGTAGATAAAATCAAAATAATACCTGTACCTTCCAAGATCAATAAAATATCCTATTTTAACAATACAAAACCAAATGCAGATGTTATTCTAGCTGCAGTTGCTGAAAGTTTAAATAAAGAAGGGAAAAACGTCGAAAAACCAGCAGGTGCAGGTGCAACAGAGGAACAGTTAAAGGATGCTGCGGGTGCAGATTTATCAATTATAGCAGTTGGAGACTGCGGTTCATGTTCTACATGGGTCATACTTGATGCAATAAGGCTTGAAAAAGAAGGCATCCCCACAATTTCAATCTGTTCAGATAACTTCATGGACTATGCAAGATCACTTGCAAAATCCCACGGTGCAGATGACTTAAGGATAGTTGAAATTAAACATCCTATTTCCGGACAAGAAGAAGAGAATGTCAGGGAAAAAGCCGCAGAAACTATTAAAGAAATTAAAAAATTATTGAATATTGACTAATCCATTGAGGAATATTACTATGAATAATAAAAAAGTGGATAATGCCTGCGGGTGTTCCATTGAAGACCTCTTAAAGGAAAATGCAGAAGATGGCGAGCAACGCTTATGTAAAGCTGCTGAGAGCGATATGGAAGTTTATGTTGATCCCGATCCTGAGAAGCTAAGCTATGAATTTTATATGAAAAAACAGACCGACGGCCTGCCAATCATTCCACCCACAGGAGAGCGTGTACGTAGATTTATAGAGTTTTCAGGTAAAAATAGAGACGATATAATAGCAGTTCTTCCTCCACGGTCTGGAAAAGCTACAGTTGAAAAAATTGCAGTAAATTCCATAATGGCAGGCTGCATTCCCCAGTTCATGCCAGTGATCCAGCATTCAATAAAAGCAGTTTCACATCCCAATTTCAATTTACCAGGAGTAACTGCCACAACTCACCCCGTAGCAGTTTGCACAATTTTAAACGGCCCCATAGCCGGTGAAATTAGTATAAACAGTGGGGCTGGATGTTTAGGCCCAGGAAATATTGCAAATGCAACCATTGGGAGGGCAATGCGCCTTTGCCTTATAAATATCGGCGGTGCTGTCCCTGGAATTGGAGACCATGCCACCATGGGATCACCTTCAAAATACAGCTACTGCTTCGGCGAGGCTGAAAATGAAAATCCATGGGAACCTCTGCACGTAGAACGTGGATTTAAGGCAGATGAAAGCACAGTTACGGTAATGGGTTTAGATTCACCACACAACGTGAATGACCATCGCAGTAAAACCGCAGAAGACCTCCTGGACACCATAATTGATACCGCATCTGTTGCTGGATGTAACAACAGCCACGTACCCGGCGAAATGCTTGTTATAATGAGCCCAGAACATGCTAAAACCGTCGCAGACGACGGGTGGAATAAAAAAGACATCAAAAAGTACATCCATGAAAATGCCCTTGTACCTGTTGAACTAGGAGATAGAGGCGGAAGAAAACTAGATCCAAAATGGGTTACGGGCGGCAAAGTGCAGATAACAAGAAAACCAGAAGATGTTGTTGTAGTTGTCGCCGGAGGGCCTGGACGGCATACAATGATTGCACATGGGTTTGGAACTTCATCAGAGTCTGTAACTGAAGCTATGAGGCTTGCAGATGGAACTCCTGCTTCATCAGTGTTTGATTTTAAAAAATAGATAACTTAAAGATTTTTAAAAATCTTGATTTAATCATTTCAAGCACAGTTTAAAAGATAAAGTTATATATTACAAAAAGATATATTGTTACTATAAGGTGAGTAAGTCCTTCTGAAAGGATGATGCCCGCGGACGCGGGGTGGGATCGAGTAAGAATGGTTTCACCTTAACCTAACTTTTATTTTTAAATATTTTTAAACGTGAATTTAAACATATATCCATCTTATTTTCAATTAATTCATAAAAATAGGAATTACTATCCCTATATTTTCTGTGAATTGCCCCCGCAACAAAGTCAGCAGCTTGAATTCCATTATTTCCATAAGAAGCTACATGAGTGATTTCTATTTTAACAGGTGATTTAAAGTACATATATCTATTAAATCCTCCAATTTTTCGGTCATTCAAAAATTTATCAATTATAACATATGATTTGTTAACTTCAGCATTATATAAAATATTACTTAATAACTGGCCAATCAAATAACTATGTATTACAGAAGGCTTATCACGCAAATAATTATGTATCCACTCTTTCTTTAATGCCAAATATGATATTGAAATATATTTACGTGAAATACATTCTAAAACACGCCTTCTGGTTATATCTGACGAATTTGAAAATTTAAGTTCGTTCTTTTTATATTTTTTAGATAATCCCTTTCTCACATTTTTTATACATCTATTTAAAATCTTTTCTTCAGGAACACATAATCCTGCAACGATGAAATACTGCCCTGATTTTTCTTTAAATCCCAAATTCCCAGATTCATCCAAATATATGTACTTCAATAAAATCACTTTAATTTAATTCTTAAAATTAATACTAATTTTATTTAACATATGCTTTTGGGGCCAAAAATTAAAAATATAAAAATTCAGCTCAAAATTAGTTTAAAACATATTTCTAAAAAGCGAAGTTATATAAAAAAGTAAAAAAAATTAAATATACCTTACAGACAGTTTTTTCCGTTTAGGAACCCTGAAAAACTTACACTCAGGATAACCTGCCATTAAAGCTCCCAAAAATACTTCACTATCTTTTAATCCTAGAAATTCTCTTATTGGTTCAAAATCAGCTGCCATTTGAAGAAAACCCGCCCAGCATGAGCCAAGCCCAAAAGACGGCAGCAGTAAGTCCAAATAGCTCAGGGCGATAGTTCCATCCATTGGTGTACTTCCTTCGTTAGATTTAGCGGTGGCAATGAATAAATTAGGCGCCCCCCTTAAAATAGGGTCCAGACCACTTTTCCAGACACTGATTAAAGATTCTACCGGGAGTACCTGAGCAAATGGTGAATTTTCCTCCGCTAATTTTTCCATCCATTTTATAACTAGTCCCGCCAGTTCTCTGGTCTTCTGTGGATCTTCAATGATGATCCACTCAACAAGCTGCTGGTTACCGCCAGAGGGTGCAAACCTTACAACGTCCATGATTTCTTCAATGGTCTCGCGTGGAACTGGCCTCTTTTTGTAGTTCCTGATTGACCTGCGGTTTCTCATGTAGTTTCCCATATCTTCAGGTGAAATTTTAGAGCTTATATCAACCATTGGGGCCTCGAGTTCAGGGCCAGAAATATTAATAGCCCCTTCTGGACATACCGCTTCGCAGTGGCCGCATTCTATGCACATTGTATCTGCAACAACTTCTGGATTTGTATTCATTTTCAGGTGACCCGGAGTGCATGTAGATACACATGTGCCGCAGCTGCTGCATGCACTTTTGTTTAGGTTAAATTCAGGCATGTTTTTATCTCCTTTTGTGTTTTAAGATGCTGTTTAATTGACTAAAATTTATAGATTATATTAATTTTTAGTAGTTGTAGTATAGATATTTTGATGAAATTATCAAGTCCAATAAAAAAATAGTTTGAAAAATTAAATGTCAAAAATAAAATAGAAGCTAAATAAAGAAAAAAAGTTAGAACCGTTTTCTGTCCAACAGTTCCTGCATCTTACCAGGGTTCCATCCGCCAGAAGCAGATCTAGACCTTCCCACCTGTTGAACATATCCAGTTATACGGTCGTACCATTCAACTTCTTTCTGTTCACCGCAGGTTGCACAGTTGTCCTGTAAACCTTTCATCAAGGTTTTACATTTCAGACAGAAGCTCAATGCTGAGCTGTAAGCCCAGAATCCAATATCTGATTTTCTGGCTATCTTATCTGTGAGGCTCATGAGTGCATCTGGGTCTGAATAGGATTCTCCCATGAATGCATGGAATATATGCCCTCCAAGGGTCTTGGAGTGGTATTGAGACTCGATTTTAACTTTTTCTGGGAGTAAAATATCTGCATTAACCGGTACGTGGGACGAATTGGTGTAGTATGCAGTTTTTTCGTCCCCTTGAGCAATAATTTTGTCCCTGTATTTTTCCATATCGAGGGTTGCAAACCTGTAAGCTGTGGATTCTGCAGGTGTCTGGAGAACACTCCACCTAAGTCCTGTTTCATCCTTCAACTTGGCCGCTCTCTCATTTATATAGTCAATTACCCTAAGTCCAAACTGATTGGCACCCTTATCTTCAATTCCTGCACCTAAATAAGATCTGAGCATCTCATTAAGCCCAACAAAACCAAATGACATTGTAGAGTTTTCTATTTTGTAATAAGTACCCTTTTCTTCATCATTTAACTTTTGTGATAGGAATGGAAGTAGATTATAATCATTAAGACAATTTAAAGCCTGTTCTCTCCTGAGCATCAGTGTCCGCTCTGCAAGATTCATATAAGAGTCAAGGTATTCAAATATATCGCTGTCATCTTTGGAATTGTAGGCAATCCTCGGAAGGTTCAGGGTAACATATGCAAGGTTTCCTGTCCTGAAACAGTCTTGAGACCAGTCACCAGTCCAATTATCGTTTAAAGATGTTCTGCATCCCATATAATTAGCGAGATTTCCCCTGTAATCAGGCAGCATGTTTATGAAGTAAGATGTTCCAAATTTAGCTGAAAGCTCGTGTACACGCCTTATATCTTCATCAAATTCTTCTTTTAAGCATTCTTTTCTTAAAACATATATTGTATTTGGGAAGAGATGCGGTTTACCTTCTGAATCCCCATCAAGGAGAGTTTCAGTGAATGCACGCTGAAGTAATCTTGTTTCTTCCTCGAAGTCACCGTATGTTCCTACACGTTTTCCTTTAGGCCCATAAGCTGGTTCATCCTTTAAGAAGTCAGGGACTGTAAATTCAAGGTTGAGACTTGTAAATGGAACCTGCGAACCTCTTGCAGCGTAAGCCATGTTCAGGTTGTATATCAACATTTGAACTGCCTGTTTTACCTTCTCATAAGGTAAGCCTGCCGCAAACGGAGCTACAAACACGTTCCATAGGCTCATGGATTGACCACCGCTCATGTTCTGCTGAGCTGCAAGCATTATCTCTCCAGTATGGTTCATTAGTGTTTCAATATGATTTGGAGGGCCTGCAACTGAAGTATGGTCCCCAGTACCATCTACTTTAAGTCCATTTTTTATAAATACCCTCAGATCATGCTGCAGGCAGTTTATTGGGCGTCCTGCAAAGAATTCAAGATCGTGTATATGTATGTCCCCACCCATGTGAGCATCTGCAAGTTCATTTGGAAGTATGTGTAACAATGCGTACTGCTTGAGTGCTTCATCTGCAACATATTTATGAACAGTCTCAGGATTATGGATCATATTTGCATTATCTCTGGAGCCGTTCTTTATGAGGTTAGTTATATTGTAGACAGGTATACCAACCCTTGTATACTTCCGCCTTAATGTCTCAAGACCGTGTTCCACAAGTTTGGTGTTTACAATTTCCCTGATCATCGGCGCTGTCAGGTATTCAACATCGAGTTTTTTAAGTTCTTTACATGCATCTGTTGCAATTTCTCCAGCAAGATCTTCTGAAGCATGCGTTTCCACAATAAGTGTCTTTTCAATCTTACTTTTATCAAATGGTTCTATTGTATCCCTGGTAGTCCTGACCTTTAATTGGTTAGCTGCTAAATATTTACCGGCAGCTTTCCCATCAATTTTTTTAAGGGAATCATGAACCAGTATCTTAATTTCTGCAGTGGAGATACCGTTATAGACTGCTGTTGCTACGTCTGTTGCAATCTTTTCTGCAGCCCAAAGTGAAGCTCCCACCATAAGACACGATTTGACTATTTTTTCATAGCTGAATTTTTCGTATATTCCATTGTTTTTCAGGACGCACGTTTTAGCCTGTGTAGGCAGTGCCGCCATAGCACGCATGTCCTTCATTCATAGTCCTCCAAACCACATAAACTGAATCCTCCATTAAAAATAATGAGCATTATAATTTCTATTTCCAGAATTTAATATTTATTCATATACATTCCTATTATAATAATATGATTCATTCTTTATACTCACTTTTTAATCATATTAATACCATATTTTATCAAAGTTTATTTTAGATTAATGAAAAGAACAATACTGTTCTTGCTATATTACTATTAACGTTGGTGGAATTAAACTTTACTATTCCTTTTACATACTGTTATAAATGAGCAAAGTAAGTACTAAAACAAAATTAATATTAAAGAAAGAGGATATAATGTAATAAAAACTAGTTTTAAAATTTTCTGCAATTTAGTTAAACATTTTTATTAAATATTCCAAATTGTTAAAAATATAATTCAAATATTAAGTATATAACCTACTTTTTTCAAGAATACAAAAAAAATATCAACTTTAATTGTTAATTATTTAAAAAAATAAAATATTTAGGCTTAAATAAGCCTAAATTGATATCCATCACATACGGTACAATTAGTTAGTATATCTCTATTTTTAGATATAAAAACATAATTATCACACTCTATGCAACGATACCACCCTATACCTGGATTATTTCCAGATATAAAGAATTTAAGATGAGTTTCAGAGCTATCAAATTCATATTCATTATTTTCTTGCTCTAAAAACTCAAATCCATATGCCCTAATGCTTATACTTACAATTTCATGGATTAATGTAGTAGATACATAATCCAAATTTAATTTTTTAAGTTTTTTCAATATGTCTATTGAAATTTGTTCCGCAATCCAACGCGGAACTCCTACATTAAGACACGATTTAATTATTTTCTTAGGGTTGAATTCTTCATATATTCCATTGTTTTTCAGGACGCACGTTTTAGCCTGTGTAGGCAGTGCCGCCATAGCACGCATGTCCTTCATTCATAGTCCTCCAAACCACATAAAATGAATCCTCCAGAAAATAATTTTAATTATTTTATGATTTTTATTTCTTTAATTCTACTTTAAGGTTTAATACGTATTCATAATACCATAATATGATAATTACAATTGGTTTTACTTATCCTAATCGTTCAATCATATTAATAACCATTATCCTACTGAAATTCATTCCATTTAAATAGAACAGAATTGTAGAATTCTAGTTATATATTATTAACCTCTAAGATTAAAACTTTACTATAGTGTTATAAAACCACTGGTTCGTACCAATACCTGAGTTTATATTAAAGAAACATGTATAATACGATGAAAATAATTTTAATTTTTTATCGCACGTAATTTTGATGTTTCATCAAATATTTAAGTCATTATGCTATTGTATCCCATCATATTCCAAATATAAAGTTTCAAAATCTTTAAAAACAAAATATTTGGACATTGAACAGGTTAAATTAATGTTAATCAAATTTTACACCATCAATCTACATATATCCAATTTTCAGGAATAATCTTATTAATTTTATAACCAGGTACCATCACATACTGTATTTTTCCATTATAAAAATACATCCAGCGAACTTTGCTTTGATTTATCACTTTCAAACAACGAATTTATTCCTGATTCAAGAATTTCTATCCTTTGAACAAGGTAAGTGTCAATCGGATACCTTTTAGCCAGTTCCTTTGAAATTTCAAGGTACTTAACAACTGAACCCTTGGATATGCTGAGTATCAAATTTGAGCCGCAGGTACATTCTCCAGAAAGTGGTATTCGTCTATACTTTTTGTTGCACTTAGTACATCTAACTTTCTGTCTGGAAAATGCCCTTGAATTTCCAGCCATGTCAGGTAAAAAGTGAGACTGAAGAACACCCTCTACAACTCCTTTCTGGTCAACAGCCCTTATCTTTTCGGCAATTTTAACCTGTTCTTCCACCTTTTCCTTCATGGTGGGAAGCATCTTGTAAAGACATAGTTTTGGGCCGCTGTGGATGCTTGAAGTATTATGTGAAAACATAAGGCCCTGATACTGGTCCTCTGTACCAAGCCTTTTCTTAACATTATCTATAACTGAAATGACATCTGAAGGTTTAGCAAATCCAAGACTTTTTTCATAGAGTTCCAGCGGAAGTGTGGCCATTGCATCGATATTATGCGATTCATCGTCGATTTCTTCTGGATCTATCCTTGATGACAGAACCAGTGGCGCGTCCATCTTTCCTCCCCTTGAACTTGGAAGGAATATCTTTGAAAAATTGATTAATGCGTCTAAAAGCAGCATTACTGCATCTTCATCACTGTCACAGTTTCTTCTTTTTGCAGAGTGGAAATATGGATGTGCATAGCAGCATGCTGCCTTTGTAAACCCAACAACCCTTCCTAAAACGCCTGCAGAAGTGTGAGGTGCAAGACCTACCACTAAATGTCCAACCAGGTCCTCTACTTCCTTAATATTATAAAATCTATCCAGTTCGTAGTAGTTTTCAAGCAGATCATCTATAAATTTTGAAACCCTTATAAAGTATTCTGCACAATTATCTGAGATTATTATATCCTGAATCTTTATTTCAATGATTTGATCATCACGTTCAAGTGGATTCCCATAACAATCATGAGTATATCCAAGTTCAATCAGCTTTTCTGGAGTTACCCCAACTTCTTTAGGTATGAAATGTGTGATAGGCAGATCAGTAGAATCATGCCTTATTGTGGCATCTTTAAATGCAAATACATCATTTTTAGCCCGGAGTATAGCTTTCTCAAGGGGTTCAGGGTATTTTTCCTCAGATATCATCCCTACTACCCCTTTTATTTCATCCAATCTTCTAACTCCAGCATTTTCATATGCTTTTTTAAGTAAACTCGCCAAATTAATCTTTTTCTTTGTAGCACCTGTTGGTTCTGTTCTTGCTCCGCATACAGGGCATTTAGCATGGAATGAACTTACTCCACATTCAGTACATTTACATCTTGAAATGTCAACAAATATACTTCCTTTTTTAGCCGCTTCAATAATGTTACGCCTGCTTCCACCATTGGTGCCTATAGGGAACAGCCCATGAGGTGCAGGTTTCATTTTCCTTTCCTTCGTCTTTTCTGGCCGTCCCACCCTTGTACCTATATAAGTAGGTGCTTTCGCCATTATTTTAACAGGAGATACCTCATTAAGCGCTTCTAAGGTTGTAATATCTTTTTGCGCATCTAAAGGCTCAGCAAGAGTGCTGATCAGCGCATTTGTATGGTCGTGATTTATTATCACTTTATTGTCTTGAACACTATGAGGAACACCTATAACTTCTAAAATCCTCTTAGGCGGTTCCATATCCAATATTAAGCCATTTTCTATGGAAGACTCATCATAATTTTTATACAACCAGCTTCGGAGCGTATTTAAATCAAAACAGGAAACATCGTGGTAAAAATAAGTGTATTCTGGATGCAGTGGAACATTGTATTTTCTTGACAGTTCAAATGCCTCTTCAGAACTAATATCATTAATCGTTTCCAGGCTTAAATCAGGACCAGTATCTTCCGAATACTCCTCCGATTCTTGGACCGTTTTAACCCACCACTCTTCACACCATGCAGATGGTAACAGCACATGGTTATTCCTTAAAAATTCACCAAATGCTACAAGTATATCCCCTAAAAACAGGATTTCTGTTACATCCTTTCTAATTTCCTTCGCCTGGGCTATGGATTCAACTTTAATGACATCCCCATTTCTTAATTTAACAATTGGGCCGTCTATGGTATCACATGGGACAACGCACATTCCTTTACCTGGCCTTTCAATCTTCATCTGGGTCCCAACCGCCAGGAATTCTACAATTTCCATGGTTAATGGGCTTATACCCATTGCAGCCAGTCCTGAATTTCTTGAACGCCCATATCTTAATCTAAAACCACCTTTTGCCATTGGATATGATAAAACAGGCCTTCCACCAATAATATCTCTCATATATTTATCATTTACCTTAGGAGCACCTTTATCTTCATCATCTGACTTGGTGTTTCCTTTTGAAAACTTATCCAGCCAGTCCCAACCGTCTATTTTCAATTTACTGGCATATTTCATGACTTTTGGAGCTTTCTGTATAACTCCTTCAGCTATCGCAAGGAGAGCTCCTCCCCTAATACTGTTAGTTTCAACACGCTCTAAATCACGGTGCGAAACTTCTATCTGGTCTGTAGCTTCTCCAGTTACTTCTACAGGGATACTTTTAACTGCAAGCCTTACTTCATCAGGGGTCGGCGAATACTGGAGATTAGTAACCTCTGATTCATAAAGCTCAACTTCTTCCACGTACCTTTCAATTTCCATGTCTGTAGGTTTGTAAACATCGAGCCCTGCGGAAAGTCTTATATACTCCCCAATTAGAACTGCCATTGCTGCGGCGGTTCCCCCAGCGCTTCTTATAGGTCCTGCAAAATAAACTGCAAAATACCATGTACTATCAAAGTTCTGTTTAATTTTAACCTTTGCGATTCCCTCCAGAGGTGCAGCAACTACCCCTTCAGTTAAGATAGCAAGGGCAGTACGCAGTGCCTGGTCAGCTTTCAGTTCTTTAACTTCAATTGGGTCTTCCTTACCTTCCTCATCAGGCGTTATTACAATTTCTCTTGCTACTTGAAATGCCACTTCTTCCCTTGATGACCATTCCTTTTCTAATTCTTTAATCCTTTTTGCAACGCCTTTTGGGCCAACTAACCCTTCTACTCGCTCTGATAAATCCTTTGCAAGAGGTATCTCCGGCTCCATTTCCATGTCATTACCTTTAAGCCGTGCCTTTCTAGCTATAGCATACAATTTTTCCGTTTCCTCTTCTAAAGTCTCGAAATACCCCATATTGCTCCCTTACCATACTAAAAGTATATTTTATATGAAAATTATTCACTACATTTAAATGCAGTATTTAATTACTTAAGATCAACTTCGTTTAATCATAAAAAGTAAAAATGCGATCTTGCTTATTCTTATGGGTTTGAATAGATAATAAAGCTTACTGTAATGCCCTTATAAATTCCCAAATTGTGTATATCTCCTTTTAAATAGAGATCACATTATGAAAAATTAATAGTCATTGGCACAACAAATCAACGCATATAATGATGACAGGATAATGTTCTGTTAGATTAAAAAAGTGTAAAAAGCAGTTATATTCATATCAGCATATGTTCTACAGATAACACATTATTATATGTTATTGGCAATGAAATAGTACTCAAAATGCAGCTAAAACAAATATTAAATTTAAATAGATAGTTATTTAACAATTTATTATATTATTAGTTATAACTTATAGAATTTTCCTGAAATTTAAAGAGAACATCAACCAGAGATACTTCAAAAAATAGAATATTAAATTGCTATACTAATAAAACGTTATTTTATAACGTTTAGTACTGTTTACAATAATAATAGATACAATATTAATGCATAAGTCGTTATAATGCTCTGTTAATTTCACATTACTTTGACTTTAAGATATTACAAAGATAATAAACCAGTAAAAATATTCAATTCAATCCATGAATTTGTTACAAGTAGTTCTAAGTTATGATTTAAATAAACTATTTAATAAGTTATTAATGTCTAAAAAATACTTTTTACTATTTATGCCCCTTATTTCTAGAGTTTTTACTAAATCTGGAGGCATATTCAAACTACTTTCAGTCATTGATTTTATTAAAATCGCCATTTCTATAATCTGTATCTTTTTATCAACTGAACCGTCTTCAATACCTGTTTTAATTGAATTAATTAAAAGTATAAGAATATCCTTTCGAATTTCCATGATTCGCCTCTCATTTTCATCAGAGGAAGCCATTGTTGCAGGAAACATGGCAAATTTTCTGCCGCGCTCAATTACATCTTTCATGACTAGATTATCTACAATTCGAGTTAAATTAAACCTTCCAGAGATAAAATAATTGTAGATATGAAGATAATCTGGATATCTTAATGCAAAATTAAAATAAGCATTTCTATAAGCAAAAATCTTATCAATACCCTTTTCTACAGTCCCAATCTCTTTTTCTATTAGAGATTTCATAATTTCAGCGCCTCGAAGGACAACTGCAAAAAAAAGGCTGTCTTTATTATCAAAATACAAATAAAGAGTCGCTTTACTCATTCCAACATCCTTAGCAATGTCATTCATTGAAACATCATCATAGCCTTCAGAAAAGAATAATCTTTCAGCAGTACTGATTATCTCTTCCCGCTTCTGTTTTCTTTTCATTTCCTTTCTTTCTAAAGACATCATAATCACTCTGATCATAAATAAAAAGATGTTACTTACTTTATAATTTTAATATAATATATGTTTAGCCGGTAAAAATAATTTAATAAAACTTAATTGAGTTTTTAACATAGGAATTGGTACATCAAATGCTTTTTAAAAAGAGGAGAATTAAAAAATTCTCCAAACTGGACTTTTTTAATCCAATTGGTGATTTACTATAAAGTTTGGATTAAAAAAAAAACCTAGAATGAGCTAATTACGTCTCCAAGTAATTTTATGGATTTTTCTTTGTCAGGTC